>JAIMAL010000004.1 GCA_023511995.1 Burkholderiales bacterium | reverse complement strand
CCAGTGGTGGGCCGTGAGCCATGAGTGACCGCCAGGCGGCCCTCGGGTCCTGCGTCCCGTTTCGGGTGCGTGCCGCCCAGTCCGACCAGATCGAGCGCGCGGTCACCTTCACGTTCGAGCTGTTCCACGACACCCTGAGCTACTCAGCGGCCGAACGCCACTTCAATCGGACCGGCTCTCATGCTCTCATGCATGTGCCTCTCCCCCTTGCCTGAAGGGACACGGGGCCTCGGAGCGTCAGCGGCGCGGGGTAGGTCCTCACCGTCCCTTGAACTGCGCCGGCCGCTTCTCGACGAAGGCGCGCGGCCCTTCCCTGGCATCTTCGGTCTGGCGGGCATGTGCGCGCAGCGCCTCGCCCAGCCGCCACGCCTCGCTCAGCGGCATGCGCTGGCCGCGCACCAGCACCTCTTTCGTCACCTTCATCGCCAGCGGGCCGTTCTGGCATAACCGCTCGGCCAGCCGCTCCGCCTCGGCCATCAGCTGGTCGCCGGGCACGACCTTATTGACGAAGCCCTTGGCTTTGGCGTACTCGATGTCGAAGAGGTCGCCGGTGAGCAGCATCTCCAGCGCCGTCTGCATCCCCGTCACCCACGAGGTCCGGATCGCGCCGATGATCGTGGGCACGCCGATGCGCACCTCCGTGTAGCCGAACTTGGCATGCTCGGCGGCGATGCGGAAGTCGCAGGCCATCGCGATCGTCAGCCCAATGCCGATGCAGTAGCCGTTGATGGCGGCAATCGTCGGCTTGAACACGTCGAAGCCGCTCTCCATGGACGGATCCATGTCGAGCGCCACGAAGGGCAACGCCGGCTCGCCGCTCTCCCGCCGCGCGCTCATCTCCTTCACGTCCGCCCCGGCGCAGAATGCGCGGTCGCCAGCGCCAGTCAGGATCGCCACCCAGGCGTCCTGGTCGTCGCGGAAGGTGTGCCACGCCTGGCGCAGCGCGGCGCTCTGCGCGCTGTTCATCGCGTTCAGGCTCTCCGGCCGGTTCATCGTGATGTACGCCACGTGCCCGCGGCGCTCGTAGAGGACTGGCGAGGTCGTCGTCATAGCAGCCCCCAGGTTGCTCGGTGCTCGGTGCTCGGTGCTCGTCCGCCAGCATAGGGCAGGTGCGGGCTGACGTGCCAACCCGATCGCAGCCCATGGCGCCCGCGGGCGATCCACCGCACACGGCCATTGACATGCTCCAGCGTTGGTTGAATCATGAGATCATCCGCTAGCCGGATATCGCGAGTGTGACATCGTGCAGTTGACGTCGCTCCCTGTCTGTGGCAGCAGACGATCGGAGGACGGAAGCGCACCAGCAGGCACGGGGGGGAGGATACTATGCCTGACAAGCCGTATTGGAGCCGGAGACTGCTGACGAGGCGGGCGGTCGTGCGGGGGGCAGCGGCGGCCGGTGGTGGGGGTGTCGTCCTCAGCTTCCTGGCAGCCTGCGGCCGCGGCAAGGCGCGCGGTGAGCGCATCGTCCTGCGGGAGAAGCGGCTGGGCGACGCCCCCAACGACTACCGCTGGCGCACCGACGCCGAGCTCGCCCGCTTCGATGCGGCTCACGTAGTCGGCGGCCCGCTCGAGGGCCGCCTCCACTTCCGCGCCGCTCATTTCGCGACAGACGATGTCGCGCAGGGTGGCGGCGTCCGGGTCACCGCCCAGGATGGCCACACTGAGCCAGGCATAGGCCTCCACCGCATCCTGCTCCACACCCCTGCCCTCGGCATAGACCAGGCCCAGCCCATACTGGGCGTCGCGGTCGCCCTTCATCGCTTCCACCCGGAGAGCTTCGGCGAGTTCAGGGTCGTGGCGCAGGAGGATGAGGTGACGGAGCAGTTCGGTGCCGCGGCTCATGGGTTGTCGTCCTTGCGTGATTTCACTATAGACCCTGGCTCAGATGGGTTCCACGCTGTAGCGCACCCAGAGGTGGTGTTCCGCCCCCGACGCCAGGGTGACCACGTCCTCCGCGGCATTCGCACTTTCCACACAGACCATGTGCAGGTGGCCCTCCGGCCCCAGATCGCCCAGTTTCGCCGCCTTTTCGATCCAGGGATTCCACACCACGGTGCTGCGGCTGTTCTCCTTCACAATGCGGATGCGCCGGGCGAGTTTCGGGTCTTCGATGACGCAGGCATCGGGCGTGTTGAGATAGATGCGGTCCACCTCGCCGCGGATGATCACCGGCCCGAGCTGGGTCTTGCGGGTGTTGCCGTCCACCTTGTCCAGATATTCCACCATGTGCAGGCCGTGAATCTTGATGAAACGCACATCGCCCACGGCGAAATAGGTGTGCAGGGCATCGCCGATGGTGACCGGCGTATCGCCCCGGTTCCAGGTGGCGAGGTCCATGTCTAGGGTCCGGCCCACCACCATCTGCAGCACGAGCTCGGTGGGATGCGGCCACATGGCGCGGGTGGCTTCATTGGCAACAAGCCGGAAAGCAAGCCAGGTGCCTTCGGGCAGCGCCTTGACCCCGATGGGCTCCCACATCACCGTACGGGCGAAGCCATGGGCGGGGAAATCCGGCCGCGTGGCGTGGGGACCGAACCACGGCCAGCACACCGGGACCCCGCCGCGCACCGACTTGCCGGGAGCGAATTTCGCCTCCGGCGAGGTCCAGATCACCGGCGCTTCGCCTTTGGGTGTCCAGGCGATGAGATGGGCGCCCTGCAGCAGGATGGTGGCGCTGGCCTCAGCGTTACTCACCTCCACCGCATCCATGCCGCCGGGGCCGGGCTTGAAGCTCACTTGTCCGGGAATGCCGAAACGGCGATTGAGGGTATCGAGTTTTTCGTTCATGGTCAGGTTTCTCCTTTTTCTCCTGGCTCCCCACAAGGGGACGACTGGATCCGCTGGGCGAGATTGTGCCATGGCAGGGCGCGCAGATTTTGCGCGAGCCGGTGCACCGCTCCACTGGCCACGAGTTCCCGGCGCAGCGCTTGCGTCACCCCCTGGGCAGCAAGCATCATGTCGAGGGCTTCGCGCTTGGCGGACTCGGGCGGGGGAAGGACGTCCGCCGGCCGGGTGTGAAAGGCATCCTCCCCTTCCCCACAGGGGCGATCAAAGACATTGAACAAGCGGCAGGCCATGGGCCGCATGGGATGGATGGCGCAGGCCTCATCCAGCAGAAAAGGGCACGCCGGAAGTCTCTGCCACTGCGCAAGCTGCGCCGCGAGCCTTATGCGCAGGGCGGAGGGAAGCTGGGTGAGCACGAACCAATAGAGCCCCATGAGTTCCAGAGGATAGACGGGGATGTCGGTATGGGTGCGGCAGCAGGCGGCACAACCCCGGGCGCAGGCTAGGCACCGCCCCGCCGCCTCGGCCTCACGGATACCCGCCGCCACCGCAGCGTCGATCCTGCCATAGAGGGCTTTGAGGCCGTCAAGCCAGGGCGGGTCGCTGGGCGCTTTCATTTCCTCAGCACGCATTTTTCGTAGAGGTCAGGCGCCCGCCCGTCGGGATCGTATTTCTGTTTCAGGGCGCGGTAGGCGGGGCCGTTGTAGAGACGCCAGAAGGTCTCCGGGTCGTAATAGGAATCCGAATACAGGGATTTGATGCCGCCGAGTTCCTCCACCTTCGCCTCCACCAGGCGATTGTGATGCCCGGGCGGGAAGGGCTCACGACGGCGCACCACGTCCCAGAAGCCGAAATTCACGTAGAGCCTTTGCGGGTCCATGGGGAAGAGGGTGAACCGCACATCGCGCCGCCAGGGTTTCACCGGGCAGACCCAGATGGGCAGGATGCCGATTTCCCGATGGAAGAAGTCGAGGAATTCCGCCGCCCTGTCGATGGGAATGTCCACGTCCTGGATCACCGACTCCCGGTGCCAGCCGAGCAGGGCATCCAGCCGGTGGGTGAGTTTCCAGCGGCTATTCCACCGCATCACCTTGGTGTAGAAGACCGAGTTGAGACGCCTCCGCCCCAGAAGCCGCCGCAGCAGGGGGTTTTGCGCGCCGATGTTCTTGGAGCACCAGAACCAGTCGGTATCCCAGCGCCAGAGGTAGTCGCGCACCGTCAGGTAATCCTCCTCGCGCTCAAGGAGGCTGCGGTAATAGATGCGCTCGAAGGTGTAGTCGCTGGTATAGGGCGCGTGATCGACGAAGCGGCCCACACTCATGACGTGGGTGTCGGGCGCAAACACCACCCCGTCGAGAAAATCCGCCTCCCCCTGCGCCGTCTCACGCAAAGCGCCGAAGAACGTCCGCGCCTCAGCATAACGATGATGGGTCACGTGCACGAAGGGCCTGACCGGGATGATCATCGCGGAAAGTTTCAACGCGTAACCCAGGGTGCCGTAGGAATTGGGAAAGGCGTAGAAGAGATCGCGGTATTCGTTGGTGGGCGTGGCCTCCACGATGTGACCGTCCGGCAGCAGGATTTCCAGCGCGTTAAGAGTTTCATGCACCAGCCCGTAACGGAAGGAGGTGGCCTCGATGCCGACCCCCGCCGCCGCCCCACCAATGGTGATGGATTTGAGCTGCGGCACGACCGTGGGCATGTGCCCGTATGGCAGCAAGGCATCCACCAGTTTGACGTACGGCGTCATGCCTTCCACCTCTACCCGCCCGCTTGCGGTGTCGATGGCGAGCACTTCGTTGAAGGCGCGCACATCGAGGCGGTGCTTGGCGCCCTCCCGTCGGTCCCGAAAGAGATTGGAGGTGTCCTTGGCGAGCCCCAGGGGACCCTGCACCTGTCGGATCTGTTGCCGCAGATTGTCGATTTTTTCTTCGTGGGTCATGGGTAGAGGAAAGCGCGGCTCATGGGATAGTTGTCCTCGCGAATGTTGCCTTTGCTGAAGACGATCTGGAAGAGATGCGTGCGGCTGTTGGGGGAGCGGAACATTTCCGCGCAGGACCAGAGATAGGTGCGCCAGATGCGGCGGAAGCGCTCGTTGAAACGCTGCGGGTCCAGGGCGTGGATTTCCGGCCAGCGGGCATCGAAGCGGCTCGCCCACTCCTCCAGGGTCAGGGCGTAGTGCCGGCGGAGGTTTTCGATATCCACCACCTCCAGCCCGCAGGCCTCCATGGCCTCGATGGTCTGCGCCAGACTGGGAATCCAGCCTCCCGGGAAGATATATTTGCGGATGTAGAACTCGGTGTCGAAGACGCCCACATGGCCGATGAAATGCAAAAGCCCGAGGCCCCCGGGCCGGAGGGCTTCGGCATGGGCCCGCACCACGTCGAACAACTGATCCCGCCCGGCGTGTTCCAGCACCCCGATGGACACCACCTTGTCGTACTGGCCGGGAATCTCGCGGAAATCCGCTTCGATCACCCGGATGCGATCGGCAAGCCCCCGGCGCCTGATCTCCTCCTCCACCCACACCACCTGTTCGGTGGTGGTGTTGATGCCGGTGCCCAGGGCCCCATAGTGCTCCAGGGCGTGGAAGAGAAAACCGCCGAAACCGCAACCGATGTCCACGAAGCGGTCCCCCGGCTGCAGGCGGATCTTCCTTGCCACGTGGTCCATCTTGTTGCGCTGGGCTTCTTCCAGGGAGCGCGTGCCTTCCTTCCAGTAGGCGCAGGTGTACATCATCGCCGGCTGGTCGAGCCAGTGGCTGTAGAAGGCATGACCGAGACCATAGTGGAAACGGGCGTTGGCCTTGGCCCGGGCGACGGTGCGGTTGCCGAAGCGCCATTCGTGCCAGCGGTTGCGCCACCGGTTGAGCCCGGAGGGCGGTGGGGCAAGGCCCGCATCCATGCCGACGCGGAAGGCAAGCCTGAACTCCCCTTCCACCTCGAGGTCGCCGGAGAAATAGGACTCCAGCAGCCCGACGTGGTGAAAGAGCGCCGTGCGCAAAAGCGCCCGCCGGTTGCGGAAGACGAGGGTGACCTGCGGTTCCCCCGCCCGGTTCTGGAAATGGCTGCCATCGGGGAGACAGACCCGGAACGACACCTGGGTGCGCTGCCCCGCCTCACGAAACAAACGCTTGACGTCCATGCTTCCCCGCAAAACCCAACCTGACGTTCCCCGACCCCTCCCGGCCTCAAGCCCGGACCCAGGATCATGACGCCTTGCCGCCAGGGACGAGGCAAGATGGTTCGCCATGATCCCTTCCCCCTCGCCTGCCCTCTGCCCACCCGCGGTGCCAGGCCACACTCCGCCCTGCCGCCCTGGCAGCCCAAGGGGACTCATGGCTGCCAAAGCCAGGCGGCCCCGCGCACACCGCTGGAGTCACCATGCCGGTTTTTCACCAGGCGGGTATCCACCCGGTCGGAGAAGACATGGGCCTGCCACAGCCGGGGCACGTTGGTGTAGAGTCGGTCGAGATGGGACAGGCCACCCCCCAGCACGATCACGTCCGGATCCAGCACGTTGATGACGTGGGCAAGCCCCCGCGCCAGTCGATCCTCGTATTGGGCAAGGCTCTCCTCACAGGCCGCATCCCCCTGAAGCGCCCGGGCCGCGATCTCCTCAACGCGCAGGCTCTCGCCGGTGCGTTGGGCGTGGAGGCGGCTCAATGCAGGACCGGACAGCCAGGTCTCCAGACAACCCCGCTTGCCGCAGTAACAGGCAGGCCCCGGCAGCTCGTCGGCCGTGGGCCAGGGTAGCGGATTGTGCCCCCACTCGCCGGCGATGGCATTGGGCCCAGTGAGCAGCCGGCCATGGACGACGATGCCGGCACCGGTGCCCGTGCCGAGAATGACGCCGAACACCACCGGCGCGCCCGCCGCCGCCCCATCCGTGGCCTCGGAGAGGGCAAAGCAGTTGGCGTCGTTTTCGATGCGCACCGGCCGCGCCAGAAGCCGCTCTAGGTCCTCCTTGAGGGGCTGGCCGTTGAGCCAGACCGAATTGGCGTTCTTCATGCGGCCGGTGGCGCGGGAAAGCGCCCCCGGTGTGCCAATGCCCACCCGGCCGCAGGTGCCCAGTTCCGCCTCCGCCGCCCGCACGAGCTCATGAATCGCCTGCAGGGTCGCAGCGTAATCACCCTGCGGCGTGGGGACCCGGCGGCGCAGCTGCTCCCGCCCCGCCTCATCGATGGCGATGATTTCGATCTTGGTACCCCCGAGATCGATGCCCAGCCGCATGTCAGCGCCCCGGCGCCGCAGCCAGCGACCCCTCCTCGGGATCGATCTCGCACTGGCCCGAAACACAGGCGAATTCCTTGGCGCCCTTGGTGGTGTCCTCCTTTTCGTACACCACGATATGGGAAAAGTCGATGCGCGGCAGGGCCGCCATCCGCCTTTCGTATTCCTCCGCGGTGATCTCTTCGTAGGGCGCAAGTTCATAAACGGTGTCGGTGCGGGGCAGGAAGGAGAGCCCCCCGAGCAGATCCCAGTTGCGGTAGAGCCAGTCGGCGGTGGCAATCCATTCGTCGGCGCCAACGGAGATGGTGACGGAAGGGTTGTGCTCGGTGTAGTGGAGCTTGACCGTCTTCCAGAATTCCAACTGCTGCAGGGCGTCGAGATCGTTGCGGGTGATACACCCGTCCGGCGCCTTCACCGGAAATTCCAGGACGAAACTGGTGGCGGAGGCCTCGAGCTGCCCCACCTCGGGGTGGTAGGGGAATTTCTGTTCCTTGAGCATGGTGAAGAGGGGATCCGTCGCCGAGATGCGGATGCGCCGCAGGTAGTAGCGGGCATAGCGGGGGTGCATGCCGGAGGCGGAATCCACAAGCTGCGACACCGTGCCCGAGGGTTTGACACAGGTCACCGCGGTGGCGGCGTTGATGCCGAAACGCGCCGCATATTGGGCATTGGTGGCGACAGCGATCTCCCGCAGGCGGGAAAGCACAGCGGGATCGCGCACCGTCGCGCAGTCCCACATGCCGGTAATGGACACGCCAAGCAGGCGCTCCTCCTCGCAGTTTTTCCGCCATTCATCGGAGATGTAGGGAAAATGGGTGAGGGTCGCCTGATAGGTGCCGAGAATGGCAGCGAGCCGTATCTTGCGCGAAAGCGCCGCCTCGTCGTCCCCGGCGCGGGCCACCACTTCCGTCAGATTGCAGAACTGCTTCGAGCGCAGAATGATCTCGCCGCAGGGATTGGTGCCGCTTTTCGGCCAGTAGGGCTCGAAGCCGGCCCAGCGGCGGGCGGGCAGTTGCTTCGGCAGCCCGCCGCGGTTGAACAGGCCGCGCTCGCCGCTGCCGCTTTTGGCCAGGGCCAGCCACTCCTCCAGGAAATCCACCGCCCGCGGCCGCGCCTCGTAGACGGCAGAATTGTTGGCCATCGCCCGCTGCGGATTGTTGATGTAGAAATGGCCGCTTTTCGCCGTGCGCAGATCGTCATCATCGAAATCGGAAAGGGAGATGAGCGCCGAGCGCCGCACGCCACCCATTTCCACCACCTCGCCGATCTTGCAGATGATGTCGTGCACGTCCAGGTTGGAAAGACGTTTGCCCTGATTGGCGAGGATCTTGCCGCGCGCGAATTCCAGCAGTGCTTTCAGCGGCCCCGGGCCCGAGCTGCGTCCACCCATGGTGTGGAGCCGCGCGCCGGCCGGCCGCACGCGGGAGAAATCGAAGCGGATGTCCCGCCCCTCATACCAGGTCTTGAGGCCCAGCTTGAGGGCATCGCCCCAGCCCTCCTTGCTGTCCTCCACCACATGGGTGGGCAGCATCTCTCCCGTCTGCCGGCGGATGATGGGCAGAAGCTGGACGTTCTGGCTTTCCACGGAAAACCCGACACCGACGCCACACATGAGCAGGAACATGATCTCGGCGAAATCGTCGAGCTGCGTGGGGGCGATGAAGGAGCAATTGTAGGCGGCGGCGTTGTTGTTGCGCGCCGCCTTGCCCGCCGACCACAAAAGGCGCATGGAGGGCATCACCTCCTGGGTGAGGATGGCCTGCCGCAGCTCCGCGTATTCCGCCTCGCTCAGCCGCTCCCCCAGGTTTTCCCGCATGAAGTCCATGTAGCGGTCCACCGTCTCGATCCAGGTCTCCCGCCGCCCCTCCTCGTCGATCCAGCGGGAATAGGTGCGGTAATAGACGAATTCGGACAGCGGGCTGCGGAAATACCGCTTGCTTTCCGCCGCCAGCCGCCGCACGTGCTCCGGCACCTCCTTCACCTTCTCGCGGATTTTCGCCCGCTCGTGACGATAGAGGATGTAGGCCTTGGCCGTCTTCGGGAAATCGAGCAGGATGAGGGACTCCTCCACCTGATCCTGGATTTCCTCCACATGGGGAATGTGGCCTGCGGGAAAGCGCTCCGCCAGGGCCTTCAGCACCGCCTCGGCCACCCGCGGCGGGTCGTGTTCGAGATCGCCCTCAGCGGCCGCCTCCATGGCGCGGCGCACGGCGTTGATGATGCGCTGGGGGTCGAAGGGCACGATGCGCCCGTCACGTTTGCGGATGTGGCTCGAAGGCAGGGCTTGCATGGGATCGACTCCGCGTTGTCGAAGAGGCTTAATCCTAACATGGCGCAAACGGCAGTCGGCCCGCTCCCGCCGCCGCTTTCCCCACGCATTATGCTGCCGCCAGCCGCGGCAGCGTTTGGGTTACACTTTGCCCTGACCGGGCCCGGACAAGCTCCAGCAGACCCCGGTGCGGAGGAGACGCAGCCATGAATCTGGAGAAAGTCGTTTTTGCCTTTTTCATCGTTCTTGCACTCACGCTCAATTTCGGTTTCTACGTGGGCGAAATCGACAATCCCACCCACCACAGCATCTATGAACTCTATGCTGCGCTGGTGGTGAACCTCATCGCCACCGTGCTCAAGCTGGGTGATCGCACGCATCTCGGAGCCGTTCTGCTCGCCACCAGTCTGGTGGCCGATCTGCAGCTCATCGCCGCGGCTTCGGTGTGGGCGTACGCGGAACACGTGCATCCGGGTGGCCTGACCCCGCATCTGATGGCGGCCATCGTCTCCCTCTCCGGCGGGGCGCTGCTTGCCAACCTCACCTCGGTGGTCCTCTTCATCGCGGAAACCCTCGCCATCCGGCGTTGACCGCGCCATGCACAACGTCCTTTTCCTGCTGCTGCGCCGGCTGCGCACGCCGCTGGTGCTCCTCGTCCTGGTCTATGCGGTGGCGGTGCTGGGCCTGGTGCTCATCCCCGGCGTGGATGATCAGGGGCGGCCCTGGCGGATGGGTTTCTTCCATGCCTTCTACGTGGTGAGCTACACCGCCACCACCATTGGCTTTGGCGAGCTGCCCCATCCCTTCACCGACGCCCAGCGCATGTGGTTGACCGGCACCATCTATGCGTCGGTGATCGTCTGGCTCTATGCCATCGGCGCTTTGCTCGCCACCCTGCAGGACCCCGCCATCCGCCTGATCCGGGTGGAGAATGCCTTCACCCGCGCGGTGCGCAGACTGCGCGAGCCCTTCTATCTGGTCTGCGGCTATGGCGATACCGGCGCACTGCTCGTGCGCGCGCTGGCCGATTCCGGCATCCAGGCGGTGGTACTGGACATCGACCCGGAACGCATCGCCCTCCTGGAACTCGAGGAGCTACCCATGGTGGTGCCGGGGCTGCGGGGCGATGCCGCCCAGCCGGCGGTTCTGCTCCGCGCCGGCCTCACCCATCCCCACTGCCTGGGGGTGATCGCCCTCACCAACCGGGACGAGGTCAACCTGAAGGTGGCGATCACGGTCAAACTGCTGCGACCGAAGCTCGCTGCCATCTGTCGGGCAGACACCCTGGACGTGGCCGCCAACATGGCCTCCTTCGGCACCGATCACATCATCAACGCCTTCGATACCTTTGCCGGCCGGCTGGCCATGGCGCTGCACTCCCCCGGCATGTACCTGCTCTATGAATGGATGACCGCCGCCCCCCACGAGCCGCTGCGGGAGCCCATCTTCCCGCCGGTGGGACGCTGGATCCTGTGTGGCTACGGCCGGTTCGGCAAGGCCGTCCATGCGCGGCTGACGCGGGAGGGCGTGGTGGCCACCGTGGTGGAGGCCGACCCCGCCCACACCCAGCCGCCGGAAGGCAGCGTGGTGGGGCGGGGCACCGAGGCGGAAACCCTGGAGCAGGCCGGCATCCGTGAGGCGGTGGGCATCGTTGCCGGCACCGACAACGATGCCAACAATCTTTCCATCATCATGACGGCGCGCATGTTGAACCCGCGCCTGTTCATGGTCGCCCGGCAAAACGAAACGCAGAACGAGGCCCTCTTCCGCGCCGCGGGGCTGGACCTCGTCATGCGGCGGTCCAGTGTCATCGCCCACAAGATTTTCGCGCTCCTCACCACGCCGCTGCTCAGTGAGTTCCTGGAGCTTGCCCGCAAACAGGGCAATGAGTGGGCCAACCAGCTCGTGGCGCGTCTGGGTGGGATCGTCGGCGAGGAGGCGCCAGAAACCTGGGGGCTCAACATCACGCCGGCGGAGGCACCGGCCATCTATGCGGGGCTGGTGGCGGGAATGACGGTGACGGTGGCGGACCTCTGGCGCGACCCGCGTAACCGCGACGAGCGTCTGCCCGGTCTCGCCCTCCTCGTCAAACGCGGCGCCACGGAAATCCTGGTGCCGGAGGAAAACCTGCCCCTCGAGCCCGGGGATCAGCTTCTGCTCGCCGGCCGCGTCGAAGCCCGCCGCCAGTTGTCCTGGATCGCACGCAATTACAACAGCTTCACGTACCTGGTGACGGGGGTGGAGCGACCCTCCGGTTTCGTCTGGGAGAAGCTTTTCAGGTCGAAAGGGCGCTCACCCGGACGCGGTCCCCTTGCCGCACGGCGCGCAGACCGGTGACCTCGCCCTCGGCATCCGCCCAGACATTGCAGCGGGTGACGAGCCGGATTTCCCCGTGCCGGGAAACCGGTGTGGGGCCGAAACCGATGGCAATCGCCTGCCCCTGCACCCAGAAGGCGATTTCACCGGGTTCCAGCACCTGCCGGGCATCCTTCTCCAGGCGGGCTTCCACGGGCACGGAAAAATAGACCTCCTCGCCCCAGGTCTGGGCCACCGACTTGAGGGGCAGGCTTGCCCAGATGGCATCGGCGGTGGGGGTGTCGCGCAGGCGGGCCGTAAGCTTGACTTGCCCCAGCTCGAAGCAAATGCGGCGCATGGTTTTCTCCCTGAACAGCCGGAGGATCAGCCCGGAACGCGAACCGGCAAAGGCTACGGCTTCCTCTTGCGGCGCAGCATCCTTTCCCCGCGGCGCCCATGAAAAAAGCCGGGACGCGCCCGGCTTGTGGCCGCGCTTAGCCTTCAGGCCACGGCTTCGGTTTCCTCGTTGAAGAGGAGCTTCACCTGCCCCTTGTCATCCACGTCCACCGTGACCTTGCCGCCATTGGCCAGCCGGCCGAAGAGGAGCTCATCGGCCAGCGCCTTGCGGATGGTGTCCTGGATGAGCCGCGCCATCGGCCGCGCGCCCATGAGGGGATCGAAGCCCCGCTCCGCCAGGTACTCGCGCAGCGCCTCGGTGAAGGTGGCTTCCACTTTTTTCTCGTGCAGCTGTGACTCGAGCTGCATGAGGAATTTGTCCACCACGCGCAGGATGATCTCCTTCGTCAACGGCTTGAAGGAGATGATGGCATCCAGCCGGTTGCGGAATTCGGGCGAGAACAGCCGCTTGATTTCCGCCATCTCGTCGCCGGCCTTGGTGCTGGTGGCAAAGCCGATGCTGGACTTGTTGAGCGCCTCCGCTCCGGCGTTCGTGGTCATGATGATCACCACGTTGCGGAAATCGGCCTTGCGCCCGTTGTTGTCGGTGAGGGTGCCGTGGTCCATCACCTGCAGCAGGATGTTGAAGATGTCGGGGTGCGCCTTTTCGATCTCGTCCAAAAGCAGCACCGAGTATGGGTGCTTGGTGATGGCCTCGGTCAGAAGCCCGCCCTGGTCGAAGCCCACATAGCCGGGCGGCGCGCCGATGAGCCGGGACACCGCATGCCGCTCCATGTATTCCGACATGTCGAAACGGATCAGCTCGATGCCCATGATATAGGCGAGCTGCCGGGCCACCTCGGTCTTGCCCACCCCCGTGGGGCCGGAGAACAGGAAGCTGCCGATGGGCTTTTGCGGATTGCCGAGCCCGCTGCGCGCCATCTTGATGGCAGTGGCAAGCGCATCGATCGCCTCGTCCTGGCCAAAGACCACCGATTTGAGGTCACGATCCAGGTTGCGCAGGGCGTTGCGATCATCCGCCGACACGCTCTTCGGCGGAATGCGGGCGATCTTGGCGACGATCTCTTCGATTTCCTTGGGCGTGATGGTCTTCTTCTGCTTGGATTTGGGCAGGATGCGCTGCGCCGCCCCGGCCTCGTCGATGACGTCGATGGCCTTGTCTGGCAGATGCCGGTCATTGATGTATTTGGCCGACAGCTCCGCCGCCGTGGTCAGCGCCGCGGCGGTGTATTTCACGCCATGATGGCTTTCGAAACGGGATTTGAGGCCGCGCAGAATCTCCACCGTTTCCGCCACCGACGGCTCAGGCACGTCGATTTTCTGGAAGCGGCGGGACAGGGCATGGTCCTTCTCGAAAATGCCCCGGTATTCGTTGTAGGTGGTGGCGCCGATGCACTTCAACTGCCCCGAGCTCAAGGCCGGCTTGAGCAGATTGGAGGCATCGAGGGTGCCGCCGGAGGCCGCCCCCGCACCGATCAGGGTGTGGATTTCGTCGATGAAGAGGATGGCCCGCTGGTTGTCCACCAGCTGCTTGAGCACCGCCTTCAGGCGCTGCTCGAAATCGCCGCGGTACTTGGTGCCGGCCAGAAGCGCACCCATGTCCAAGGCGTAAACCACCGCATTTTTCAGCACGTCCGGGACATTGCCCTCGACGATGCGCCGCGCCAGCCCCTCGGCGATGGCCGTCTTGCCCACCCCCGCCTCGCCCACGAGGAGGGGATTGTTCTTGCGCCGGCGGCAGAGGGTCTGAATGACGCGCTCCAGCTCCACCTCGCGCCCGATCAGGGGATCAATCTTGCCCATGAGGGCGAGGGCATTGAGGTTCTGGGTGAAGTTCTCCAGGGCGCCGGAGGGCTGCTGCTCCTGCTCATGCTCGGTATCGTTGCCTCCTTCCGCCGCCGACTTGCCGCCCCCGTCGGGCACCTTGCTGATGCCATGGGAGATGTAGTTGACCACATCCAGCCGGGTCACCCCCTGCTGGTGGAGGAAATAGACGGCATGGGAATCCTTCTCGCCGAAGATGGCGACGAGCACATTGGCGCCGGTGACCTCCTTCTTGCCGGAGGACTGGACATGGAGGATGGCGCGCTGGATCACCCGCTGGAAACCCAGCGTGGGCTGGGTGTCCACCTCGCCGGTGCCCCCCACGACAGGGGTGTGCTGGTGAATGAAATCGGACAGGGAGCGGCGCAACGCCTCGATGTTGGCGCCGCAGGCCCGCAGCACCTGAGCCGCGGAGGGGTTGTCCAGCAAGGCCAGCAGCAGGTGCTCCACGGTGATGAACTCATGGCGCTTCTGCCGGGCTTCGACAAAAGCCATGTGGAGGGAAACTTCCAGTTCCTGTGAAATCATAGCGGCGACCCTGCTGCCTTAGGTTTCTTCCATCACACACTGCAACGGGTGCTGGTGTTGCCTTGCAAACGAGACTACCAGATCAACCTTCGTCGCTGCAATATCCTTTGGGAAGACCCCGCACACGCCGAGCCCTTCCCTGTGGACTTTGAGCATCACCCGCGTGGCCTGTTCCCGGTCCATGTGAAAAAAGCGCATCAGGACCACGACCACAAAGTCCATGGGTGTGTAATCGTCATTGAGGAGGATGACTTTATAGAGAGGCGGGGGTTTGACCCGGCTCTCCTCCACCTCGCGCACCGGGGTAAGTTGATCGTCCAATGCCATGGTACCTGCCTCGACAGCCTATTAATTTGGACTCCCCGCCGGCTTTTTTCAAGGCCCCGACCTGGCCCGCGCCTTGTGTCTTACGCCCTCACCGGCTGCCCCCGCTTGACTTCCGCAGACGGGGGGCGCAAACTGGCCTTGGTCTTTGACTTTGAAGGAACCGGCGGTGTGGCCGCTGCGCCTTTGGAGCAAACTGGTTGGAGTGACCGTCCGTTTTTGAGTAAGGAAAGAGCAGCATGGCAACTGGCACCGTCAAATGGTTCAACGACGCGAAAGGTTACGGGTTCATCACGCCGGACGACGGAGGGGACGACCTGTTCGCCCATTTCTCCGCCATTCAGGCCCAAGGCTTCAAAAGCCTGAAGGAAGGCCAGAAGGTCCAATATGACGTGACCCAGGGCCCGAAAGGCAAGCAGGCCTCCAATATCCGGCCTGTCTGAGTCGGCCGGCGTAGGGTCACAAGCCGGACCACACCCCATGATGGCCACCCCCGCGAGGGGGTGGCTTTTTCATTTCCGCAAGCGGCGCAGGGGTAGCACCCCTCAGAGCAGGGGCACGATCAGCAGGGCGACGATGTTGATGATTTTGATGAGGGGGTTGATGGCGGGTCCGGCCGTGTCCTTGTAGGGGTCGCCGACGGTGTCGCCGGTCACCGCCGCCTTGTGGGCGTCGGAACCCTTGCCGCCGAAATGGCCTTCCTCGATGTATTTCTTGGCGTTATCCCAGGCACCGCCACCGGTGGTCATGGAAATGGCAACGAAAATCCCGGTGACGATGGAGCCGAGAAGCACCCCACCAAGGGCCTTGGTGCCCGCGCCGGGGCCCATGACGACGCCCATGACCACCGCCACGGCGATGGGAACGAGGATGGGCAGCAGGGAGGGGACGATCATTTCCCGGATGGCGGCGCGGGTGAGCATGTCCACCGCCCGCGAGTAATCCGGCTTGGCCCGCCCCTCCATGATGCCCGCGATCTCGCGGAACTGGCGCCGCACCTCGACGACGACGCTCCCTGCCGCCCGCCCCACCGCCTCCATGCCCATGGCGGCGAAGAGGTAAGGCACCATGCCGCCAATGAAGAGGCCGATGATGACCGCCGGATCGGCGAGCGAAAATTCCACCAGCTTGCCCCCGGCCTCCAGGGTGTGGGTGTAGTCGGCGAACAACACCAGGGCGGCCAGGCCCGCCGACCCGATGGCATAGCCCTTGGTCACCGCCTTGGTGGTGTTGCCCACCGCATCCAGGGGGTCGGTGATGTTGCGGATGCTGTCCGGCAGCTCGGCCATCTCGGCAATGCCCCCCGCATTGTCGGTGATGGGTCCGTAGGCATCCAGGGCGACGATGATGCCGGTCATGGAGAGCATGGCAGTGGCCGCCACGGCGATGCCATACAGGCCCGCCAGCTCATGGGAGGCGGCGATGGCCACGCACACCGCCAGCACCGGGAGCGCTGTCGCGCGCATGGAAACACCCAGGCCGGCGATGATGTTGGTGCCATGCCCCGTGGTGGAGGCTTCGGCGATATGGCGCACCGGCGAAAATTCGGTGGCGGTGTAATACTCGGTGATGACCACCATAGCCGCGGTGAGGGCCAAACCCACCAGGGCGCAGAGGTAGAGATTGAGCGCCGGTAGGCTGCTGCCATCGGCAAGGGGCAGGCCCGCACCGAACATCCAGGTGGTGACGGGGTAGAAGGCGATGAGGGCGATCACCCCCGCCACGATCAGCCCCCGGTAGAGGGCGTTCATGATCTTGCCCCCCTCCCGGGCGCGGACGAAGAAGGTGCCGATGATGGAGGCGAGGATGGACACTCCGCCCAGCACCAGGGGGTAGGCCACGGCGGCGCCCGTGTGGCTGCTTGCTCCCATGAGCCCCCCCAGAAGCATGGTGGCGATGATGGTCACGGCGTAGGTTTCGAAGAGGTCGGCGGCCATGCCGGCGCAGTCGCCCACGTTGTCCCCCACGTTGTCTGCGATCACCGCCGGGTTGCGGGGATCATCCTCCGGGATGCCCGCTTCCACCTTGCCCACCAGGTCGGCGCCCACGTCGGCACCCTTGGTGAAAATGCCCCCGCCCAGGCGGGCGAAGATGGAGATGAGGGAGCCGCCGAAGCCGAGCCCCACCAGGGCATGCACCGCCTCCCGGGTGGGCACCCCCAGATGGGAAAGCACCGCGTAGTAACCGGCCACGCCGAGGAGGCCCAGCCCCACCACCAAAAGCCCGGTGATGGCGCCGCCGCGAAAGGCCACGTTGAGGGCGGCATCGAGCCCCCGGTTGGCGGCCTCGGCGGTGCGCACGTTGGCCCGCACCGAGATATTCATGCCGATGAAGCCCGCCGCGCCGGAGAGCACCGCCCCCACGGCAAATCCCAGGGCGGTGCCCAGGCTCAGGAAGACCCAGATGAGAACGAACAACACCACGCCCACCAGGGCAATGGTGGTGTACTGGCGTTTGAGATAGGCCTGGGCCCCTTCCTGCACGGCGGCGGCGATTTGCCGCATGCGGTCATTGCCGGCCGGCAGCGAAAGGATCCAGCGGATGGACAGCACCCCATACAGGATGGCCAATGCCGCGCAGATGAGCGAGAAGACAAGTGCCTGGGACATGCTCCTTCCTCCTTGTGCGTCGGGTTGTGGTTGTTGTGAACCCTGCCGCGCCCCGAACAAGGGCCGGGGGCGGCCGCCGCTTATTCGTAGCGAGTGTAGGCAATGCCATTCTCAAAGCGGGTGCCGGGTGTAAAGCCGAACACCCGGTCCAGTCCGCATTCGACGATGAGGCGGTCCACCGCCGCCTGGCCATGCTCGCGTTGCACCTCGGACAGGATGAGCTTGGCGGAATTACCGTTGTAGAAGCTGCCGAACCCCGCCTGCACGAGGAGGAGTTCCCTTGCCCGCTCAAGCGTCATGGCTTCGCTCCTTTGGCTTGGGGCGCCTCTTTGTCCGCCCGCCTCAGAGTTTGAATTCGCCCTTCAGTTTTTTCGGCACCGCCACGTTCTTGAGCCGCACGTAGTTGGGCAGACCGTCCTTGTAGGGCGGATAGTCCTCGCCCTTGATGAGGCCGGAAAGATAGGCGCGGCACTTGGGGGTGATGCCAAAGCCATCGGGGGTGATGAAATTGCGCGGCATCATCTTCTCTTTGTTGGCCACGTCCTTGAGCTGGGCCATGCCGATCTTCCAGCGGTAGGGCTTGTCGGAAACGCGCACGATGGTGGGCATCACCGAATTGTAGCCCTTGAGGGCGAGCTCCACCGCCGCCTTGCCCACCGCATAGGCCTGTTCCACGTCGGTCTTGGAAGCGATGTGGCGCGCTGCACGCTGCAGATAGTCGGCCACCGCCCAGTGGTATTTGTAGCCCAGACCTTCCTTGATCATGTTCGCCACCACGGGCGCCGCCCCACCGAGCTGGGCGTGGCCGAAGGCATCGCGGCTGCCGGCCTCGGCGAGGAAGCGGCCGTCGGGATAACGACACCCCTCCGACACCACCACCGTGCAGTAGCCGAATTTCTCCACCTTCTCCTTGACCGCGGCGAGGAATTTTTCCTGGTTGAATTCCACTTCCGGAAAGAGGATGACGATGGGAATGTTGTGTTCATTGTCGGCGGCCATGCCGCCGGCCGCCGCGATCCAGCCGGCGTGGCGCCCCATCACTTCCAGCACGAACACCTTGGTGGACGTCTTGGCCATGGAAGCGACGTCGAAACTCGCTTCCCGGGTGGAGATGGCGATGTACTTGGCCACGGAGCCAAAACCCGGGCAGCAGTCGGTGATGGGCAGGTCGTTGTCCACGGTCTTGGGCACGTGGATGGCCTGGATGGGGTAACCCATTTTTTCCGCGAGCTGCGACACCTTGAGACAAGTGTCGGCGGAATCCCCCCCGCCGTTGTAGAAGAAATAACCGATATCGTGGGCCTGGAAGACCTCGATGAGCCGCTCGTATTCCCGCTTGTTTTCCTCCAGGCTTTTTAGCTTGTAACGGCAGGAACCGAAGGCCCCGGCAGGCGTGTAGCGCAGGGCGGCGATCGCCTTCGCCGATTCCTTGCTGGTGTCGATCAAATCCTCGGTGAGGGCGCCGATGATCCCATTGCGGCCGGCATAGACCTTGCCGATTTTGTCCTTGTGCTTGCGCGCCGTCTCGATGACGCCGCAGGCAGAGGCATTGATGACGGCGGTCACGCCGCCGGACTGGGCATAGAACGCGTTCATTTTCTTTTTCGCCATGGCTGTCTCCCTCCGTTTGGCTTTCCAGGCAAAGTTCAGAATCCCGCGCGCTGGGCTTCGTGGTCGGCCTGCACGCGCAACAGAGTGAGGACGCAGTCGAGGATGTCGTCGTACTCGCTGCGCCCGGTCCCATACTGTTCCCGCACCGAATAGAAGAACTGGTTGCGGTAGCGCCCCTCGCCCACCTTGAAGATGACGAACTGGCAGCCCCGCTCCGCCCAGTAAAGACAGGGGACTTCGGTGAGCTCGCGGTCGTCCGGATACATGCGGATTTCCGCCTGTGCCTCCTCCACGTTCACCTCCTTGCCGTAGCGCTCGCGCACGGTCTGCTTCACCACGTCGAGCTCGGCGGGCGTGAAATCGGGAATTTTGCTCATGGGGGGCATGGTCGTGGACGTTCAACCACCGAGGGCGCGGAAGATGGCATCGCGCACTTCTTCCACCGGCCCCACACCGGAAACGCGCACACACTTGGGCGCGCGCGGGTCACCGGTCGCCGCCCAGCGGGTGTAGAAATCCCACAGGGGCTTGGTCTGCTCATGGTATACCGCCAGCCGCTTGCGCACCGTTTCTTCCTTGTCGTCGTCGCGCTGGATGAGGTCCTCGCCGGTGATGTCGTCCTTGCCCGGCACCTTGGGCGGATTGAAGATGACATGGTAGGTGCGTCCGGAAGGCAGGTGCACGCGGCGCCCGCTCATGCGCTTGATGATTTCCTCGTCCGGCACCTCCACGTCGATGACGTAGTCCACATCGATGCCCAGCCGGCGCATGGCCTCCGCCTGGGGGATGGTGCGGGGAAAACCATCCAAAAGGTAGCCCTTGGCGCAGTCGGGCTGCTTCAGGCGCTCCTGGATCAGCCCCATGATGATGTCATCGGAGACGAGACCGCCTGCATCCATGATTTTTTTTGCCTCCAAGCCCAAGGGGGTGCCCGCCTTGACCGCCGCACGCAGCATGTCGCCGGTGGAAATCTGGGGGATGCCGTACTTCTCCGTGATGAATTTCGCCTGGGTGCCTTTGCCCGCACCGGGTGCACCGAGCAGAATCAAACGCATGAAGCCTCCTTGCTGTTGTGGTTGCCGGTCAGGCGGACCGCCCCTCATCCTGCGCAATACGGCCACCCCGGCGCCTTTGCTGATCCGGCAAAGGCGCAGAAGGTGGACTCGACTGCCCTTCTCACACAGACAAGTTACCGGCGGCGGTCCTGCCGGAGGGGTTCAATCATACCATCGCCGCGGCAGGGTATTTCCCACGGTGCGCCGCCGCGCCGCAAAATGTTTTTATCCCTTTATAAGCCTCCCGTCTCAGGTCTGGATACTTGAGCGCGCACCCGCTGAAGATCCTCCGGGGTATCCACGCCTGGGGCCAGGGTCCGGTCGGTGATGGCAACGATGATGCGATGGCCATGCCACAGCGCCCGCAACTGTTCCAGGGCCTCGAACTGCTCGATGGGCGCCGGCTCAAGGGTCGCATAGTGGCGCAGAAAGCCGGCGCGGTAGGCATAAAGGCCGATGTGTCGATAGGCCGGCATCTCTGGCGGCAGGCGCGAAGGCATGTTGAGAAAGGCCTCGCGTCCGTAGGGAATGGGAGCGCGGGAAAAATAGAGGGCAAACCCCGCCCGGTCGAGCACGACCTTGACCACATTGGGATTGAACATGGTGGCAAGATCGTGGAAGGGATGGCAGACGGTGGCCATGGCGGCGCTGTCGTGGGCAGCGAGGGCCGCCGCCACCTCGCGGATGAGTTCCGGATCGATGAGGGGCTCGTCCCCCTGCACGTTGACGACGACGGTTTCCTCCGGCCAGCCCAGACGGGCCGCTACCTCGGCGATGCGGTCGGTGCCCGAGGCATGGTCGGGCGAGGTGAGAAGCGCCGCGTGGCCTGCCGCCTCCACTGCCCGCTGGACCTCCGGATGGTCGGTGGCAACCCAGATTTCCTGCGCCCCGGAACGCGCCGCCTGCTCCACTACCCGCACCACCATGGGCTTGCCGCCGAGGTCCGCCAGCGGCTTGCCCGGCAGACGGGTGGAGGCATAGCGGGCAGGAATCACCACCTTGAAGGGGATCATGGCACGAGCATCCCCCCTTTGGGCCGGCCAGCCGGAGGGGCCTTCATCCTTCCACCTCCTCCTCCGGCGGCAGCGGCCGCGCCTCTTCCTCCAGCATCACCGGAATGTCGTCCCGGATGGGAAAGGCCAGCCGATCGGCGCGGCAGATGAGTTCCTGCGCCTCACGCCGATAGACGAGGGGCCCCTTGCACAGGGGACAGACGAGGATTTCCAGCAGTTTGGGGTCCATGGGGCACTCTCTTCAAGCGTCAAACACGGGCAGGCTTCCCACCCTTTCCCCTCCCCCCCGCCTTCGCGCGAGGGGCACGATCATGGCGCATCGGCGTTCCCCGACTCCGGGTGGCCTGCTGCATTGGCCTTTCGTTGGGCGAGCCGGTCAAGCACGGCGGCGGCCAGGCGGGGATCCAGTTCTGCCACAACCGGCAACACCCAGACGTTGTCGCCAGCAAAGGCGGCGCATTTGACCGCGTCCTTTTCCGTCATCACGATGGGCGCCTCCCCTGCCTGCGCCAGGTCCGCCGGGGTGAAAGGATGATGGTCGGCAAACGCCCGCGGTACGATGCGAAGCCCCAGCCGGCGCAGATGATCGAAGAAGCGCTGGGGGTTGCCGATTCCCGCCATCGCCCAGACGGTCTGGCCGGCGAACACCTCGGGCCGCGCCTTGAGCAAGGGGTTACGCAGATTGTAGAGCAGATCGCCGACGAGGCGCATGGTGAATTCGTTGCGCTTGAGGGGGGCGCTGGCGAGCCAGCCGTTGATCACCACACAGTCCACCGTCTGCAGCCGCCAGCCGGGTTCCCGCAGCGGCCCCGCCGGCAGAAGCTGCCCGTTGCCGAGCCACCGCTGGGCATCGACGACGGCGATCTCCACATCCCGGGCCAGCGCGTAATGCTGCAGGCCATCGTCACTCAAGAGCACATCCACTTCCGGATGCGCGGCAAGCATCGCCTGCGCCACCTTCCCCCGCGCCCGCCCCACCCACACCGGGCAGCCGGCGCGGCGCGCAAGCAGGACGGGTTCATCGCCCACCTCCGCTGGATCGGCCTCGGGGCCCGCCGGCGCAGGCTGCCGCTGACGGCCGCCGTGGCCGCGGCTGAGGATGCCCGGCTGATAGCCGGCCTCGCGCAGAAGCCTGGCCAGGGCAATGACCAGCGGCGTCTTGCCGGTGCCCCCGACGGCGATGTTGCCCACCACGATGACCGGCACGGAAAGACGGGTGATGGGCAGCAGACCCCAGCGGTAGAAGCTTCGCCGCAACGCGGCCAGAAGACCAAAAAGGACCGCCAGCGGCAGCAGCAGGAGATGCCAGGGGGTAAGCCGCTCCCACTGCCCTTCTAGCCAGCGGGAGAAGCCCCCGGGCGAACGGACCGCAGGGCTCATTGCATCGGGCTCAGCGGCGCTCGCTCTGGGTGGCGAAGGTGATGCGGGCATAGCCCGCGAGTCGGGCCGCTTCCATGACGTTGATCACCGACTGGTGGGTGGCATTGGCGTCGGCGCTGATCACGATCATCGGATCCTGCTGGCCACCCGCCGCCTGGCGCAGGGCCTGGCTCAGGGCTTCCGCCCCCTTGCCGACGAAGGGTTTGCCGTTGACCACATAGCGGCCCGCCGCATCCACGGCGACGTTGACGGCCGCCGGCTGCTCCGCGGGCTTCTCCGCCTGGGCCGTGGGCAGGGTGATCTGCAACTGGGCGATCTGGGAAAACGACGTGGTCACCGCGAGGAAAATGACGATCACCAGGAGCACGTCGATCATGGAGATCAGGTTGATCTCCACGCTCTCCCGTTCCCGCCCGCGCCGGAAATCCATGGCCTTTTCACCGCCGTTCGCCGTGGAGCACTTCCACGAGCTTGATGGCCTGCTGCTCCATCTCCACGATCAGGGCGTCGATCCTGGCGCGGAAATGGCGGTAGAAAATCAGACTGGGGATGGCCACCAGAAGACCGGTGGCGGTGTTGTAGAGAGCAATGGAAATGCCATGCCCCAACTGCGCCGGATCACCGCCGGAAACCTTGAGGGAGGCGAAGATTTCCACCATGCCGATCACCGTGCCGAACAGGCCCCACAGGGGCGCCGCGGTGGCGATAGTGCCCAGGGTGGTGAGGAAGCGCTCCAGTTCGTGCGCCACGGCGCGCCCTTCCTCCTCCACCGCCTCCTTCATCACTTCCCGCGTGCTGTTGGCATTGCGCAGCGCCGCGGCGAAGATGCGGCCCAGGGGCGCTTTCCGCGCCAACCGGTCGAGGAGCTCGGGGGTAATCCCCTTGTCCTTGAGCTCCTGCAGCACCTGGGGCAGCAGGTTCCGGGGGGCGATGACGCTTGCGCGCAATGTCCACAGCCGTTCGCCGATGATGCCAAGGGAAACGATGGAAGCGAAAATGAGCGGCCAGATCGGCCAACCTGCCTGTTCGATGATGCTGAGCACCCGCTGCCTCCCCAAACAAATGGCCGTAACTTTATCCTGCGGCGGCAGGATGGGCAAGGCCAGATTCGCCATTGGCATGGCCAGATGCTGCAAGAGACTTGGGCGAAGACGCCTATCGCCTGCCGCGCGCGAGAGCCGCAACTTCCGGCCTGCCGACGAACAACATCCCCGGTACTGCAAAACCGCTTGCCCCTTCGAGTGATGAGACCCATCAGCAAACCCGAAGCCCATCCGCTTTCCTTGACCCATCCCCCGCCGCCTCCCTACCATACGCTTTTCCCTCTCCATTCCGGCCGACTCCGTGCAACTTGAGCAAATCCGCCGCTTCATCGAAGGGGACATGCAGCGTGTGGACGCGGTGATCCGCCATCGCCTCCACTCCGATGTGCTGCTCATCCGTCAGGTCTCCGAATACATCATCGCCAGCGGCGGCAAGCGGCTGCGGCCGGCGCTGGTGCTTTTGTCGGCCGGCGCGTTCGGTTACCGGGGTGAGAAACACTACGACCTGGCGGCGGTGGTGGAATTCATCCATACCGCCACGCTGCTCCATGACGACGTGGTGGACGAATCCAGCCTCAGGCGGGGCAGACAGACCGCCAACGCCCTTTTTGGCAACGCCGCGAGCGTCCTCGTGGGGGATTTTCTCTACTCCCGTGCTTTCCAGATGATGGTGGGGGTGGGCAGCCACCGCGTGATGGAAATCCTCGCCGATGCCACCAACGTCATCGCCGAGGGCGAGGTGCTGCAGCTCATGAACTGCCACGATCCTGACATCGACGAGGAACGCTACCTGCGGGTGATCCGCTACAAGACGGCCAAGCTCTTCGAAGCCGCCTGCCGCCTCGGCGCGGTGCTGGGCCAGGCGGGGACAGCGGAAGAAGAAGCCATGGCCACCTACGGCATGCACCTGGGCACGGCCTTTCAGCTCATCGACGACGTGCTGGATTATTCCGGCCAGCAGGCGGAAATCGGCAAGAACCTGGGCGATGACCTGGCGGAGGGCAAGCCCACCCTGCCCCTCATCTATGCCATGCGCCACGGTACCCCTGCCCAGGCCGCCGTCGTCCGCCGAGCCATCGAAACGGGGGGCCTGGCCGACTTCGACGCCGTCTGCGCCGCCATCCGGGACAGCGGCGCCCTGGATTACGCCGCGGCGACGGCACGACGCGAGGCGGAGACCGCCTGCCAGGCCATCCAGCCGCTCCCGGATTCAAATTACAAACAGACCCTGCTAGAATTGGCAGCTTTCGCGGTCTCGCGGAACCACTAGCGTGAATGCAGCCAGCCCCAGCGAAGCGCCCGGGGCGAGAGAAGGCCGGCTCAAGCAAGCCACACGGCGACATTCACGCTGCGGAGCAGCCAACCCGGCCACACGCGGCACGCCCGAAGTGCCACGGCTGTTCAGCCCGGGCGGCAACGGCTGCCGGACCTTCCCGCGATGACCCGCCCATGCCCCGTGCAGGCGCAAAACCCGCACGGCCATGGTCTCCCACCACGGGGTGTAGCTCAGCCTGGTAGAGTACTGCGTTCGGGACGCAGGAGTCGGAGGTTCGAATCCTCTCACCCCGACCAAATCTTTCCGCTCCGAGGAGGCCCCGCTGGGGCTCCAGGTGGGGCGGACAACCGCCGGGCCAGGGGGGTGATATGATGCGCCCTCAGACATCAGCCCCTGTTTCGGATCAGCCGGCCCATGCGCTTGCTCGTTTTTCTCCTCGGCCTCTTTCTCCTCTATCTCGTTCTCAAGACCTATTTCCGCAACCTGGCCACGCCGCGCCAGCCGGACAGCGCGCGCCTGCCGGAGCAGGGTGAGGACATGGTGCGCTGTGTGGTGTGCGGGGTGAACACGCCGCGCAGCGAGGCGATCCTGAGCGGCGGTGAGTTCTTCTGCAGCGAGGAACACCGCCGTCTGCGCCGTCACTAGTTTCGCCGATCATGTGGTCCGAGGCCGCCCTCCGCCAGACCGAGCGTGTGCGCGATGGCTTCTGGCAGTCGCTGCACTATTTCAATCTCTACCGGCTGATCGTCGCCGGGGTCATCCTGCTTGCCCATCTGCTGCTCAAGGAGCAGATCGTCATCGGCCGGGCCGCGCCCACGCTCTTCGTGGTGACGAGCCTGCTCTATATCCTGTTTGGCGGTGTGCTGATGGTGACCACACACAACCGCTGGCCGCGCTTCGAGCTGCAATTGAGCGCGCAGGTGCTGGCGGATGTGGCCCTCGTCTCCGTCCTCATGTATGCCAGCGGCGGCATGGCAAGCGGCCTCGGTCTGCTTTTGCTCATCACCCTCGCTGCGTCCAGTCTGGTGGCCGAGGGGCGGCTGGCCATGTTCCACGCGGCGGTGGCCACCCTCGCCGTGCTTCTGGAACAGACCCTGTGGGCGTGGGGGGCCGATGGCAATCCGGAATATTTCCAGACCGGGCTTTTGTCCCTCAGTTTCTTCGCCGTGGCCGGCCTGGCCCAATACCTGGGCAAACGCCTTTACGCGACCGAGGAGCTCGCCCGCCAGCGTGGCCTGGATCTTGCCAATCTGGATCTGGTGAATCAGCTCATCATCCAGGACATGCAGGACGGCGTGGTGGTGGTGGACGGCGAAGGCCATGTGCGGCAGGTGAATCCCCAGGCGGAACGCATCCTGGGGCCGCTGCCCGGCCCCCGCGGTGTGGTGACCCTGGACCGCTACGCGCCGGAGGTGGCGCGGCATTTCGGCACCTGGCGGGAGGCCAGCGACATCGATCTTCTGCCCCTGCGGGCGGCGCAGGCGCAGCCCTTCCGCGTGCGTTTCGTGCCGGTCCGGGGTGACAAGCGGCTGGGGGCGGTGATTTTCCTTGAGGACATGAGTCGGGCCCAGGCGCAGGCGCAGCAGTTGAAACTGGCGGCGCTGGGCCGGCTCACCGCCAACATCGCCCACGAAATCCGCAACCCGCTTTCCGCCATCGGCCATGCCACGCAACTTTTGCAGGAGGACACCGCCGATGCGACACAGCGGCGCCTGCTGGAAATCATCCGCGACAACACTTTCCGCCTCGACCGCATGGTGCAGGACATCCTGCAGTTGAACCGCAAGGACCGCGGCAACCCGGAGGCGCTGCGCCTTGCGCCCTATCTCCTAAGCTTCGCCGACGAATTCTGCCAGGTGGAGAAAATCCCCCGCGCCACCTTCTCCGTGGAATGCGATGACGATCTCACGCTCTATTTCGACCGTTACCATCTGCATCAGGTGCTGTGGAATTTGTGCCGCAATGCCTGGCGGCATGGCTCGAAACGCCCGGGCAGCATCCGCCTGGTGGCGAGCCGGGGGCTTGCGCCCGGTGTTGTACAATTGGATGTCATAGACGATGGACCCGGGGTGCCACCGGAGGACCAGGCCCACCTGTTCGAACCCTTTTTCACCACGGAGAGCACGGGCACGGGTCTGGGCCTCTATATCGCGCGCCAGCTCAGTGAGGCCAACCAAGCCAGTCTGGATTACATCGAGCTCGCCCCGGGTGGCCAGTTCCGCATCTGCGGCAAGGGAGAACCGTGAAACGGCCCCAGCGACCCACCGACGCCACCACACCGCGTGTCCTCATCGTGGACGATGAGGCGGACCTCCTTGAGCTTCTCGAGCTCACGCTGCTGCGTATGGGACTGGAACCCCAGCGGGCGATGAAGGTCAATGAGGCCCGACAGCGCCTCGAGGAGGAATGGTTCGATCTGTGTCTGACCGACATGCGCCTGCCGGACGGCACCGGCCTGGAACTGGTGGAATACATTGCCCAGCATCATCCCCAACTGCCGGTGGCGGTGATCACCGCCTTCGGTAGCGCGGAGAATGCGGTGGCCGCACTCAAGGCCGGCGCCTTCGACTACCTGTGCAAGCCCGTTTCCCTGGAACAGTTGCGGGCGCTGGTGAAATCGGCGCTCAAGGTGCCGGAGAAGACCAGTGAACGCACAGTAAGCCGCGTGCTGCTCGGCAACTCCCCCGCCATCCAGCAGGTGCGGGCGATGCTGGACAAGCTGGCCCGCAGTCAGGCCCCGGTACACATCACGGGCGAATCGGGCAGCGGCAAGGAACTGGCCGCGCGCCTCATCCACGAGCGCAGCAACCGGCGCGACAAACCCTTCATCGCCGTGAACTGTGGGGCGATTCCCGAAAATCTCATGGAAAGCGAGTTTTTCGGCTACCGCAAGGGGGCTTTCACCGGCGCCGAGACGGATCGCGAAGGCTTTTTCCAGGCTGCCCATGGCGGCACCCTCTTCCTCGACGAGGTGGCCGATCTGCCGCTCCCCATGCAGGTGAAACTTCTGCGCGCCATCCAGGAAAAAAGCGTGCGCAGGGTAGGCGCCACCCAGGAGGAACCGGTGGACGTGCGCATCATCAGCGCCACCCATCAGAATCTCGCCCAGCTCGTGGAAAGCGGGCGCTTCCGCCAGGACCTCTACTACCGCCTGAATGTCATTGAGGTGCGCATGCCCGCGCTGCGGGAGATGCGCGAGGACATTCCCGTCATCGCCGAAGCCATCCTCGCCCGTCTGGCCGCCGCCGCCAACCAGCCGATGCCGCGTCTCACCGCGGACGCGGTGGCGGCATTGCAGGACTACAGTTTCCCCGGCAACGTGCGGGAACTGGAAAACATCCTCGAACGCGCCCTGGCATTGGCCAACGGCGCGGAAATCGGCAGTCAGGACCTTTATCTCTCCGTGCCCGAGGCGGCGCAGGAGGCAGAGCGGGAACCCGGCGCCAAATGGCCGCTGCAGGAGTATCTGGATCGCGTGGAGAAGGAGGCGATCCTGGAGGCGCTGGAAAAGACCCGTTACAACAAGACTGCCGCCGCCCGCCTGCTGGGCATCACCTTCCGCGCCCTGCGCTACCGCCTGGAACGCCTCGGCATCGAGTGAGGTATCACATCCCCCGCGTTGCGCGGCGCCGCCGGACGGGCTTCACGTTCCAGATTTTCTCCGCGTATTCACGGATGCTGCGGTCGGAGGAGAAGCGCCCCATGCGGGCCACGTTGAGCACGACGCGGCGCAGCCAGTCCTCGCGGTCCCGGTAGACGCGCTCCACCTCCTGCTGCGCACTCACGTAGGCGCCATAGTCGGCAAGCAGCAGGAAATGATCGCCGCCGTGGGTGAGGGCATCGAAAATGGGATGGTGCCGGTTCGCCTCGCCCGGGGAGAAGAATCCGTCGCGGATCATGTCCAGCACCTGGCGCAGCTCGCCGTTCTCCTGATAGTAGCGCCAGGGGTCGTAGCCCTGGGCACGGAGCGCCGCCACCTGCTCCGTATTGAGGCCGAAAATGAAAATGTTTTCCGGCCCCACCGCGGCGCGGATTTCGATATTGGCCCCATCCAATGTGCCGATGGTGAGCGCCCCGTTGAGGGCGAACTTCATGTTGCCCGTCCCGGAAGCCTCCGTCCCCGCCGTGGAAATCTGCTCGGAAAGATCAGCGGCGGGGATGATGTCCTGGGCGGTGGAAACGTCATAGTTGGGAATGAAGACCACCCGCAGCCGGCCGGCCACCAGCGGATCATGGTTGACCACCTCGGCCACGTCGTGGATCAGGCGGATGATGTGCTTGGCCATCCTGTAACCGGGCGCCGCCTTGCCGCCGAAAATGACCGTGCGCGGCAGATGATCGCCCGCCGGATTGGCGCGAATCCGGTTGTAGAGGGTGATCACGTGCAGCACATTCAGGAGCTGCCGCTTGTATTCGTGGATGCGTTTCACCTGCACATCGAAGAGGGAATCCGGATCCACCTCGATGCCGAGGTGGTTGCGGATCAGCCCCGCCAGCCGGAGCTTGTTCGCCCGTTTGGCTTCGCCGAAGGCATGGCGGAAGTCGGCATCGTCGGCGAGGGGCGCAAGCCGCTCCAGTTGGTCCAGGTCCCGCAGCCAGCCAGCCCCGATGCGGGAAGTGATGAGCCGGGCAAGCTCCGGGTTGGCCTGGTTGAGCCAGCGCCGGGGCGTGATGCCATTGGTGATGTTGACGATTTTTTCCGGCCACAGGCGGTGGAAGTCGGCGAAGATGGTTTGCCGCATGAGCTCGGTGTGAATCGCCGCCACGCCGTTGACCTTGTGGGATCCCACCACCGCCAGATGTGCCATGCGCACCCGTTTCGGTGTGGATTCCTCGATCAGGGACACCCGGCGCAGAAGCTCGTGGTCACCCGGGTGACGGTGAGCGACCTCCTGGAGGAAGCGATGGTTGATCTCATAGATGATCTGCAGGTGACGCGGCAGCACCCGCTCGAAGAGGGGCACCGGCCAGGTTTCCAGGGCCTCCGGCATCAGGGTGTGGTTGGTGTAGGAAAACACGCGGCGGGTGATGTCCCAGGCGTGCGTCCAGTCGAGGCCATGCTGGTCGACGAGGATGCGCATGAGTTCGGCAATGGCGATCGCCGGGTGGGTGTCGTTGAGCTGGATGGCCACTTTCTCCGGCAACTGGTCGAAGCCACGGTGATGCTTCTGGTAGCGGAAGAGGATGTCCTGCAGTGAGGCGGAAACGAAGAAATACTGCTGCTTCAAGCGCAGCTCCCGGCCCATTTCTGTGGTGTCGTCGGGGTAGAGCACCTTGGACAGGTTCTCCGATTCGTTCTTCTGCTCCACCGCCTTGATGTAGTTGCCCTCGTTGAAATAGGCGAGATCGAAGTCCCGTGTCGCCTTCGCCGCCCACAGGCGCATGTTGTTGACGGTATCGGTGCCAAAGCCGGGAATGGGCGTGTCGTAGGCCATGGCCATCACGTCGTCGGTGTCGATCCAGTGATGACGCGTGCGGCCGTGTTCGTCGGTGTGGCTCACCACGCGGCCGTGGAACTTGACCTGGTAGAGCACCTCCGGACGGGGGAACTCCCAGGGGTTGCCGTAACGCAACCAGTTGTCCGGGTGCTCCACCTGGCTACCGTTCTCGATTTTCTGCCTGAACATGCCGTACTCGTAGCGGATGCCGTAGCCGTAGCCGGGGATGCCCAGCGTCGCCATGGAATCGAGGAAACAGGCGGCAAGCCGCCCCAGACCGCCATTGCCCAGGGCCGCCTCGTGTTCCACCTCGCGGATCGCGGCAAGATCGAGCCCGAGGCTTTCCACCGCCTCGCGGAACGCCGGCTCGCACCCCATGTTGAGGACGCTGTTCATCAGAGTGCGGCCCATGAGGAATTCCATGGAGAGGTAGTACACGCGCTTGGTGTCGGCGCGGTAATAGCTGCGCATGGTTTCCATCCAGCGTTCGATGAGCCTTTCCCGCACGGCAGTGGCCGCGGTGTAAAACCAGTCCCGGTCGGTGGCCGTGATGGGGTCCTTGCCGATGCTGTACACCAGATGGTTGCTCAAGGAACGTCGCCAGCCAGCGGCATCGAGACCGGGCCGGTCAAGTTCCAGATCCGCGAGGGGATTGCGTGTCATTTTTGCCTCCACCAGGCAAGCCATGTCCCATAACCCGAGATTGATGATTAGGCCGGCGTGGCCTTCGCGGCGTTCCGGCAAGTCACGTCGCCTCTGCCTCGCCATCCATCCCGCCTGCGCGCCCTACAAATGTGGCATAACGGCAGGCCGGCGCCGTCGCTTGAGGGGATTCAGCCGGCCAGAAGGACCATGGCCAGCAGGGCGAGGCAGATGCCTGCCCACTGGCGCAGCCCCACCTGCTCGCCCATGAAGGCCCAGGCAAGCACCACGGTGAGCAGGGGATAGAGGGCGGTGAGCACCGACACCAGCATGGCGGGCCCGCGGGCAATGGCGTACATGTAGGCAATGCCGCCGGTCATGCCCAGCATGCCGGTGAGAAGGGCCAACCCCACCGCCCGCGGCTCCCACTGGGGCCGGAAATCCAGGGTCGCCAACACTATCAGCGCCACACTGAAGGCCCCCACCGCCTGGAAGAACAGGGCGCTGCGGGGATCAATAAGGCGCGTGGTGATCTTGGGGAAAAGGGCCCACAGGCCCCAGAAAACGAAGGCAAGAAGGGCGGGAAAATACCAGTTTCGCATGGGCAGGCTTAAGGGGTCAGTTGAGGCCCAGACGCCGCATGCGGCGCCAGAGAGTGGTTCGGTCGATGCCCAGCATCTTGGCGGCGGCGGCCTTGTTGCCGTCGCAACGCTTGAGGGCGAAGAGGATCTGGCCCCGCTGGTGACTGTCAGCATCTTCGCTCTTGCCCGTCACCGGCAGCGGCCCCCTGCTGTGGTAGTCGCGGATGTCCTGGGGCAGGCTCTCCGGCTGGATCACCCCATCCACGGCGCAGATGAGGGCGTGTTCCAGGGCGTTTTCCAGTTCCCGCACGTTGCCGGGCCAGGGGTAGTCGAGGAGCAGCCGCAGGGCTTCCGGAGCCAGGGTGGCGCGCGCGTAGCCCCGCGTGTAGAGGCGGTCGAGGAAATGGTCGATGAGGAGCGGAATGTCCGCCTTGCGGGCACGCAATGGGGGAATGTGCAGGGTGATGACGGACAGCCGGTAGTAGAGATCGGCGCGGAACTGGCGTGCCTCCACCGCATCCTTGAGATTGCGGTTGGAGGCGGACACGATGCGCACATCCACCGTCTGACTGCGATTGGAACCCACCGGCTCGAAACTGCGCTCCTGCACCGCCTTGAGAAATTTGGCCTGCAGATGCAGCGGCACCTCCCCCACTTCGTCGAGGAAAAGGGTGCCACCGTCGGCGGCGGCGAAGCGTCCGATGCGGTCGCTCGAAGCGCCGGTGAAGGCCCCTTTGACATGGCCGAAGAATTCCGACTCCAGCAGCTCAGAGGGAATGGCGGCGCAGTTCACCTCCACCAGGGGATGGGCGGCGCGGGGGCTCAAGCGGTGGAGGCTGCGCGCCAGCACGTTCTTCCCCGTGCCCGATTCCCCTTGCATGAGCACATAGGCCTCGGTGGGCGCGGCCTGGCGCAACTGGCGCAACACCTCCAGCATACGCGCATCCCGGGTGATGAATTCGCGGCCGCCATCGCCCTGCACGCCCTCCTTAAGGCGGGCCATCTCCGTCACGTCCCGCAATAGCACCAGCCGCACCGCCCCGCCGGTTTTGCGCTCGATGATGCCGGTACGCAGGCGGAAACAGCGTCGGCCCGAGGGCAGGTCGAGCCAGCGTTCCAGCTCCACCACCCCTTTCTGGCGGCGGCTTACCGCATCATCGAAGCCCTGTTCGATCAACCCCCGGGTGATGGCGAGCCTCAGGTTCACGCCGCCCACATCGTTCAGGCTGCGCAGGGGCCGGTCGGCGGGGATTTCCAAAAGATGGCGCACGGCATCGTTGGCGAACAGAATGACCCCCTCCACCGTGGCCAGCAACACGCCCTGGTCGAGGCCGGCCAGCAGGCCTTCCAAGATGGCCTCGTTCTGCAGGAGTTCACTGAGGGCGGTGGCCATGGGGCACTGATGCGCAACGGCAACGCAGAGCACAAATTGTTGTTCAGAATGGGAATTCTATCCCGTTTCGGGTGGTGCGCAACGCTTCGGCTGCAACACGGACCACCCGATTGTCACACAAGCCACTGATTTTACAGAACTTTCAAAGCTGGCACGGGCGTTGCTGAGGGTTCCGGTGCAGGGGTCATCCCTGTTTCCCGTCAACCCAAGGAGAGTCACATGGCAGATCTCAAAAAACTCATGAGCATTCCCGGCGCCTTTGCCGCCGGCGAGTTCTCGCCCACCGGCGAGCTCATCAACTATGTGGGCAACATCAGCCTTCAGGCGGCCAAGATGGCCGCACAGATGTGCGCCGCCAACATGCTGATGGCGAAGATGGAGGCTTCCGGCTGGACGGCCTACACCGGCAAGGACGGCTTCGAGCCGGCGGTGGGGTTCGCCGTCTCCGGCCCGGAAAACTCCGCCCTGATCATGGGCAACGTGGGCGTGTTCGTGCGCAACAAGGACACGGATTTCGACAAAGCCTTCGCCACCCTGGCGTCCGTTTGAGGAGACCATCATGGCCGATCTGAATGCACTGCTCAAAATCAAAGGCGTTTTCGCCGCTGGCACCTTTTCCGATGACGGCAAGCTGACCGGCTTCGTCGGCGACATCACCGAGGACGAGGCGGCCATGGCCGCCGCCATGTGTGCCGCCAACATGCACATGGCGCGCATGCAGACCGACGGCTACACGGCCATGAGCGGAGAATCCGGCTGGACGCCCGCCACCGGTTTCGCCGTCGCCGGCCCCAAATATGCGGTCTGTGTGATGGGCAACACCGGCGTCTTCGCCCGGGTTGGCGAAGCCTCCTTCAACGAAATCTTCAAGGCGCTGTCCGCGGCTTGAGGCCGCCCCGGCCGGCAACAGCCGGCCGGCTTTTTTTGGGAGGAACGATGGACGATTTTCTTTCGGCCGCCTGGGCCGAGCGCTACAAGGAACTTTGGAACCGCAACGAGGCCCTGGTGAGTGGCCTCAAGGGCTTCTCCGCCCTCATCGAATACGGCTGGGAGGATGGCTCCCAGCCCAGCGCCTATCTGGAGGTGGTGGATGGGAAAGCCATCGCCACCGCCTTCGGTGAGGCGCCGCGCAAGCCCGACTTTGTCATGAAAGCCAGTCCGGAAAACTGGCAACGGCTGCGGGAAGGCACCCTCTCCGGCCGCGCCGCCCTGCTCACCAAGAAGCTCAAGTTCCAGGGCTCCATGATCACGGCCATGAAATACATGGGGCCCTTCGAGCAGAGCATTGCCCTCCTCGGCAAGGCCTAGAGCATCATGGCGGGCCGCCGCGCCATCATTCGGGGCGGCGAGCGCCAGGGTGCTCAGCAAAGCGCCGCGGTCTTCACCTGGGCAAAAAGGGGCTGCCCCAGTGCCACTCCCAGTTGGGCCAAGGCGCGGCGCGTCAACCGCGCCAGGATCACCTCTTCTCCTACCTTCACCTCGGCAAGACACAGGGCCGGGTGGGTGTCGTCGAGAATGGCATGGAGGCGTCCCGCAAGCAGGTTCTGAATGCTGGTCACGCCTGGGTGCGTGGCCAGGCTCACATCCCGCGCCAGCACCCGGACCCGCACCGGATGCCTTGCGGGCGCGCCCTCATGGCGCACCCACAGGCTGCCTCCGGCAAAATCCACCCGCGCAAGCCCCCATGCCCCGTCCACCTCCCCCACCACCCCCTGCAACACCACCCCCGCCTCCTCACCGAGTTGTCGGGCCAAAACCGGATGGGTGCACAGGGTGCGCAAGGAGCCCGTTGCCTGAACACGGCCCTCAGTCAGCACCACCACATGGTCGGCAAGCCAGGCGAGCTCCTCCGACGAATGGGTGACGTAGAGCATGGGGATGTCCAGCTCCTCGCGCAACCGCCTGAGGAAAGGCAGCACTTCACGACGCCGGCTTAAGTCCAGCCCCGCCAGGGGTTCGTCCATGAGGAGGAGGCGCGGCTCGGCGGCCAGCGCCCTGGCGATGGCCACCCGCTGCCGCTCGCCCCCGGAAAGTCCTGCGGGACGTCGCGGCAGCAGCTCCCGCAATGCGAGAAGATCGATGAGGGGCTTAAGCTCCAGGCGCGGGGGGCGCTTAAGCCGCCGGCGGCCGTACTCCAGGTTGGCCTTCACGCTGAGGTGGGGAAACAGGCTTGCCTCCTGGAAGACGAAGCCCACGGCGCGCCGGTGGGTGGGCAGGCGCCAGCCTTCGTCCTGCCAGACTTCGCCATTCACCACACAGCGCCCCTGCGCCTCCCGCTCGAGGCCGGCGATTGAGCGCAGCAACGTGGTCTTGCCGCAGCCGGAAGGTCCGAAGAGAACGGTAACACCCCGGCCCGGCAGGCACAGATCCACGTCCAGGACGAAGCCCGGGCGGACCAGGCGAAAGCGCGCCTCGATGTCCGTCACACGCCAGCTCCCCCGCGTCCCCGCTGCCACAGATGCACCATCAGCAGCATGAGGAAGGAAAACAGCAACAGAACCGCCGCCAGCCGGTGGGCCTCGCCATAGGCCAGGGCCTCCACGTGATCGTAGAGCTGTATGGACGCCACCCGTGTTGTCCCCGGCAGATTGCCCCCGATCATGAGCACCACCCCGAACTCACCCACGGTATGGGCGAAGCTGAGAATCACGCCACTGACAAAGCCCGGCAAAGCCAGGGGAACGGCCACGGTGAAAAAGGCGTCCAGGGGCGAGGCATGCAGGGTGGCGGCGGCTTCCAGCGGCCGTGTCCCCACCGCTTCGAAGGCACGCTGCAGGGGTTGCACCATGAAGGGCAGGGAGTAGAGCACCGAGCCCACCACCAGGCCCGCGAAGGTGAAGGGCAGAAGGCCCAGCCCCAGCCGCTGGGTGAGCCACCCCACCGGGCCTTCCGGCCCCATCGCCACCAGGAGGTAGAAGCCCAGCACCGACGGCGGCAGGACCAGGGGCAATCCCACCAGCGCCCCCACCACCGACGCCAGCCGGCTGCGGCTGTGATGGAGCCACCAGGCGATGGGCGTGGCCAGCACGAGCAGGATCGCGGTCGTCACCGCCGCCAGTCGCAGGGTCAGCAGCAAGGCTTCCAGATCCGCCGCAGAAAGCATGCTAGTCAGCCTTCACCCCGCCGGGGGGCAGGAAACCGTAACGTTCCAGTATGTTCCGCGCCGTGGCCGTCTCCATGAAGTCGGCAAAGGCGCGGGCGAGGGGGTTCGCCATGCCGCGGCGGGTGATGACGAAGCCCTGCTCCAGGGGCGCATGCCATTCTTCCGGGATCAACGCGAAGGCACCTTCCTGCGCAAGCTGCGGGCTTTTCACCAGGGAGAGGGCGACGATGCCCACCTCGGCGCCTCCGGTCTGCACGAACTGGGCCGCCTGCGCGATGTTTTCCGCGAAAAGCAGCTTCGGCGCAAGGCGCGACCACACGCCGGCCGCGCGCAGGGCCTCCTCCGCCCGCCTGCCATAGGGCGCATGTCGGGGATTGGCCAGCGCAATGCGGTGGATGCCGGGCTGGCTGAGGTCGGCAACCGAAAGGCGCCTCACATCAAGGCGCGTGCTCCAGAGAACGATGCGTCCCCGCCCATAGGGCCGCACCGGGCCTGATGCAAGCCCGGCCTCCACCAGCGCGCGGGCATAGTCGATGTCGGCGGAGAAAAAAAGATCGAAGGGAGCCCCGTTACGGATCTGGGTCTGCAGTTTGCCCGAGGAGCCGTAAACCACGTCCACCTGCGCCTCCGGATGGAGACGGCGAAAGGCGGCCGTGATGTCTTCCAGGGCGAACTTGAGATCCGCCGCCGCGGCGACGGTGAGCGGCGCCGCCGGGCTGGGCAAGGCAAAAAGCGCAATCAGGATGAAAACCACGAACCGCCCGAAGGCACCCCGCATCCCGCCTCCCTTTCCTGCCAGCGCCACGGCCCACCTCGTTATACCAATCTGGATATAACGCTACCACGGGGGCGGTGCTCTCCGCAAGGTGAAGCCAACGCCGCCTGCGACGATTTGTCGCAGCCCCCAGAAAACGGCTGTGGCATCATAATCCCGAAAACCCAAGTTGACCGCTTTCAGCCCAGCGTAACGGCGCGGCCAACCTGAACATCCCGATTTACGCCGTATTCACCCCACTCCACGGAGGAAAACGTGAAACGTTCCAGTCTCATCGCAGGTATGCTGACGCTCCTTGTCGCCGGTGCGGCATTGGCCGAGGTCGAAGTGAAAAACCCCTGGATCAGGGCCACGGTGCCGGCGCAGACCGCCACCGGGGCCTTCATGGAACTCACCGCGAAAACGGATGCGCGGCTGATTGCCGCGCGCTCGCCCGTGGCGCAGACGGTGGAAATCCACGAAATGAAGATGGAAGGCGGCGTGATGAAGATGCGCGCCATCCCCGGCCTCGATCTGCCGGCCGGCAAGCCCGTGTCGCTTGCCCCCAGCGGCTACCACATCATGCTCATGGGACTTACGCGTCAGATCAAGGCGGACGAAACGGTGCCCCTCACCCTGGTGGTGGAGCGGAAGGACGGCGGCCGCGAGGAAATCGAAGTCAAGGCCAAGGCGCGCGCGCTGGGCGCTAGCGCCCACCACGGCCACTGACTGAGGTCCCCTGCAGGCACCCGCTCAGAGGAAACGGTCGAGGATGCGCCGGCTGGTGCGGTCCAGCCCCATGACGTCGCGGATGAAAAACTGGATGCCGTGACTGTCGGCGATGAGGAGACTGTGGGCGCCCAGGGGCCGGATATCCTCCTCGCCCTTGAGCACGAAGCGGGTGCGCCCCCGGTCTGTTTCCACCTCCCAGGTGCTGGGGGTGGCGTAGCTGGACACCCGCAGAATGCGCCGGATTTCCGGCATGAATTCCCGGCCGGCGAGGGCCGCCTCGATCAGCGAGCGCCGCGCCTCATCCAGCGCGTCAAGATCGGGAATCCAAAGACATTCATGACCATCCGGCCCCACCAGGGCCACGCCTTCCCGGGGTGCGGTGATGGGGAAGGCACGCACCGGCACGACCCCTTCGTGGCGGCTGCCATCGGGCAGCTCCAGCACCAGGCGGCCGAAGGCGTTGCGGCTCAAGGTGAACGCCAGACTCATGGCACCCCTGCCGCCTTCACCACCGGGGGCAGCTCCGCTTCCATCTCTTCCTGCTCCTTATCCACGTTGCGCGCCTGCGCCTGGTAGAGGCGCCAATAGTGCCCCTGCCTGGCCATCAACTCGTCGTGGCTGCCGATCTCCACGATCCGGCCACGATCCATCACCACCAGGCGGTCGGCGCGGCGCAGGGTGGAAAGACGATGGGCGATGGCGATGGTGGTGCGCCCCGCCACCAGATTGTCGAGCGCCTTCTGGATTTCCTTTTCGGTTTCCGTGTCCACGGAGCTCGTCGCCTCGTCGAGAATGAGGATGCGGGGATCGATGAGCAGGGCGCGGGCAATGGAGATACGCTGACGCTCGCCCCCCGACAGACCGTGGCCCCGCTCGCCCACCAGCGAGTCATAGGCCTGGGGCAGCCGCAGGATGAACTCATGGGCGTGGGCTGCACGCGCGGCGGCGACGATCTCCTGCCGCGATGCGCCGGGTTTGCCGTAGGCGATGTTTTCGGCGATGGTGCCAAAAAAGAGGAAGGGCTCCTGCAACACCAGACCGATGTGACGCCGGTATTCGGCAATGGGCAACTGGCGGATGTCCACCCCATCGACCCTGATGCTGCCTTCGGTGACATCGTAGAAACGGCAGATGAGATTCACCAGGGTGCTCTTGCCGGATCCGGAGTGTCCCACCAGACCGATCATCTCCCCCGGCTCGATGACGAGATTGATGTCGTGGAGCACGGCACGGTTGCCGTAACGGAAGCCCACGTGGCTCAGTTCAATGCGCCCCTTCACCTGCGGAAGGTGCACCGGCCGCGCCGGCTCCGGCACGGTGGAGACGTGGTCCAGGATGTCAAAGATGCGTTTGGCCCCCGCCGCCGCCTTCTGCGTCACGGAGACGATGCGGCTCATGGAATCGAGCCGCGTGTAAAAACGACCGATATAGGCGAGGAAGGCGGTGAGCACCCCCACCGTGATCTGGTTCTGCGACACCTGCCAGATGCCGAAGGCCCACACCACGAGCAAGCCCACCTCGGTGAGCAGCGTCACTGTCGGGGAAAAGAGGGACCAGGTGCGGTTGAGCTTGTCGTTCACCGCCAGGTTGTGGCGGTTCGCCTCGCGGAAGCGCTCGGCTTCCCGCTCCTCCTGGGCAAATGCCTTCACCACCCGGATGCCGGGAATGGTGTCGGCCAGCACGCTGGTCACCTGGGACCAGACGCGGTCGATCTTCTCGAAACCGGTGCGCAGCCGGTCGCGCACCTGGTGGATCATCCAGGCGATGAAGGGCAGGGGCAGAAGCGTCACCAACGCCAGCCAGGGATTGATGGAAAAGAGGATCACCGCCGTCATCAGGATCATGAGGACGTCGGTGGCGAAATCGAGGAGATGGAGCGAGAGGAAAACATTGATGCGGTCCGTCTCGGAACCGATGCGGGCCATGAGATCGCCGGTGCGTTTGCTGCCGAAATATTCCAGGGAGAGGCGCAGAAGATGTTCATAGGTCGCGGTGCGCAGGTCCATGCCGATGCGCTCCGACACCAAAGCCAGCAGATAAGTGCGCGCCCAGCCCAACCCCCAGGCCACCACCGCCGCCAGGGCGAGCCCCCCGAGTAGCAGGAGGACCAGCCGGGTGTCGATGGGCTGCCCGTTCTGGTAGGGAATGAGCACGTCGTCCATCAGCGGCATGGTGAGATAAGGCGGCACCAGCCCCGCCGCCGTGGAGGCGAGGGTGAGGAGGAAGGCGGCGATGAGCCGGCCCCGGTAGGGACGGGCAAACCGCCAGAGGCGCAACAGCACCCAGGTAGAAGGTGGCGTCTCCGTCTCCCGCGCACAGAGGGGACACTCCTCCGCCTCCGGCGGCAGCGGAGCCCGACAGGTGGGACAGAGGACCTCGGTCTCCGGCGCGATGGGCCTGCCCTCGGCCTGCGCTGCCACAGCCCGCTGGAACTCGCGCACCAAGCGGCTGCCCGCCAGATGATGGCCCAGGGTGTAATGCCAGACCGCAAGCCGCCCCTGCCCGTCCATGAGCTCCAGCGTGCCCACCCCCGCGTGATCGCTCTGCTCCAGCCGCAAACCGGGGCCGAGGGGCCAGGCCTGCCAGCCCTCCTTGTCCGGCGTCAAGGCAAGGAGCCTGTGGTCGGTCACGGCAAGGAGCCCGTGGGCGAAACGAAGCCCCGTATCCAGATCCAGCTCGAGGGTGGCAAGCAGCGTTTCCCCGGGCTCGAGGGGAATGGAAGGGGTAGCAGGCTTTGTCATCGGAACCGCAGGTGATGCGTTATGGGGAGGAAAAACGGGCGGAAGCGCCGACGGTTGACGATCTGCTCCCAGCCACGGCGTGTTCCGGCAAGACCCGCGATATGACCCTTGAAAGGCGGTTTTCGGTTATGCTTCACAAATTTTCGCAGGAACGGCCCAGCGCCGCATTATATCCCAGTGCCTCTCTCCTTCTTCGTCTGTGTGATAGCCGGGAACCGCGCGTTCTCCCGCCCCCGCCAGTCATGAGCAAACGTTCCATCGAATTCCTGCGGGTGGTCTACCTGCGCGGCCCCAATCTCTGGACCTACCGCCCCGTGCTCGAGGCCTGGGTGGATATCGGCGATCTGGAGGATTGCCCCTCCAACACCCTGCCCGGCTTCTATGAGCGGCTCACCGCCTGGCTGCCGGGGCTCGTGGAACACCGCTGTGGCGTCGGCGAACGGGGAGGCTTCCTCAAACGGCTGAAGGAAGGCACCTGGCCCGCCCATATCCTGGAACACGTCACCATCGAACTCATGAACCTGGCCGGCATGAAGGTGGGCTTCGGCAAGGCGCGCAGCACGCCGGTGCGGGGGGTGTACAAGGTGGTGGTGCGCACCCGCCACGAGGAGGTGGGTCGGGCCTGCCTCATGGCCGGCCGTGATCTGGTCATGGCCGCCATCGAGGACACCCCCTTCGATGTGGCGGGCACGGTGGAAAGGCTGCGGGACCTGGCCGACCGGCTTTGCCTCGGACCCTCCACCGCCTCCATCGTGGAAGCGGCCACCGAGCGGGGCATTCCCCACATCCGGCTCACCGACGGCAACTTGGTGCAACTGGGATACGGTGCACAAAGCCGCCGCATCTGGACGGCGGAGACCGACCGCACCCCGGCCATCGCCGAATCCATCGCCTGCGACAAGGACCTCACCAAGCGGCTGCTTGCCGCCTGCGGCGTACCGGTGCCCCAGGGTCGGGTGGTGAAAAGCCCAGAAGAAGCCTGGGAAGCGGCGCAGGATATCGGGCTGCCGGTGGCGGTGAAACCCACGGACGCCAATCATGGCCGCGGCGTCTCCCTCGACCTCAAGACCCGCGAGGAAATAGAAGCGGCCTATCGCCTGGCGGAGCGGGAAGGCAGCGAGGTCATCGTGGAACGCTTCGTCCCCGGTGATGAGCACCGTCTGCTGGTGGTGGGCGGCAAGGTGGTGGCCGCCGCCAAAGGCAGCAGCGCCTGGGTCACGGGCGATGGCCGCTCCACCATCGTCCAGCTCATCGACAGCCAGATCAACACCGATCCCCGGCGCGGCACCACGGAGGATTACCCCTTGAACGTGATCCGCATCGAGGAGGACCCGGCCGTGGAGCTGGAGCTTGCGCGCCAGGGTTATCGCGGTGACGACGTGCCGCCGGCCGGCACCCGCATCCTCATCCAGCGCAATGGCAACGTGGCCTTCGACGTCACCGACCGGGTTCATCCCGAGGTGGCGGCAGCGGCTTCCCTTGCCGCCCGCATCGTGGGCCTGGATGTAGCCGGCATCGACCTGGTGGCGGAAGACATCTCCCGCCCGCTTGCGGAACAGGGCGGTGCCATCGTCGAGGTCAACGCCGGACCCGGTCTGCTCATGCACCTCAAACCGGCGGAGGGCCAGCCGCGCCCCGTGGGCCGCGCCATCGTCGATCATCTCTTTCCGGAAAGCGGCGCCGCCGGCCGCATCCCCATCGTCGGCATCACCGGCCGGCGCGGCACCACCTTGATCGCCCGCCTGGTCACCCTCTTCCTCCAACTTGCCGGCAAGCGCACCGGCCTGGCCTGCCGGGATGGCGTTTTCTTCGATCGCCGCCACGTCACCGTGCGCGATGGCTGCCGCTGGATTGCCGGTCATCAGCTCCTCATGAACCGCATGGCCGATGCCGCCGTCTTCGAAACCCCGGCGGAAATGATCCTCGACGAGGGTCTGCCCTACGACCGCTGCCAGGTGGGTATCGTCACCGACGTGAGCGGCTGGGAGCGCCTCGGGCGGTACTACATCGACAATGCGGAACAGCTCTACACCGTGCTGCGCACCCAGGTGGACGTGGTGCTGCCTGAGGGCGTGGCGGTGCTCAATGCCTGCGACCCCCTCGCCGTGGAAATGGCGGAACTGTGTGACGGAGCGGTGATGCTCTACGCCCGGGATGGCAGCGTGGCGGCGCTTTCCCGCCATCGCGCGAAGGGGGGCAGCGCGGTCTTCACGCAGGACGGCGAAATCCTGCGCGCCCAGGGTCTCGAGGCGCGTCCCTTCACCCGCCTGGAAGCCATCGGCTGGCTCGCGGCGGCAGGCAGAGAGGGCGTGGAAAGCGTGCTCGCCGCCATCGCCGCCGGACTTGCCCTGGGATTGCCCGAAGACCTCATCCGCACCGCCGTGGAAACCTGCCCGCCTGCGGAACTGGGCCTTGCCGGCTGAAGCCACCGCCGGCGGTTCTGATCAAGGAGACAGACATGGAAATCGAGCGCGTTCGCGCCCTGCGTGGGCCCAATGTGTGGAGCCGGCACACCTCCATCGAAGCCCTGGTGTTCTGCCCGCCGCAGGAACGGAACATCAACCACCTGCCCGGTTTCGAAAGCCGCCTGCGGGCACGCTTCCCCGACATCGGCCCCATGCATCCCATCGGCTTCGAAGGCGAAGTCTCCCTCGCCCACGCCCTGGGCTTCGCCGCCCTGGCCCTGCAGGCCCAGGCCGGCTGTCCGGTGAGCTTCTGCCACACCGCGGTCACGCCGGAGGCCGGCCGCTACCAGGTGGTGTTCGAATATACCGAGGAGGGGGTGGGGCGCCTGGCCCTGGAACTCGCCGAAACACTTCTGCGCGCCGCCCACGCCGATACACCCTTCGACCTGGCTGCGGCGCTCCACAGACTGCGGGAGCTGGACGAAGACGTGCGCCTGGGCCCGTCCACCGGCGCCATCGTCCAGGCCGCGGTGGCCCGCGGCATCCCCTACCGGCGCCTGACCGAAGGCAGTCTTGTGCAATTTGGCTGGGGATCGAAACAACGGCGCATCCAGGCCGCAGAGACGGACTGGTCGAGCGCCATCGCCGAAGACATCGCCAAGGACAAGGACCTCACCAAGATGCTCCTGGAAGCGGCGGGGGTGCCTGTGCCCGCCGGCCGGCCGGTGCGGGATGCCGAGACCGGCTGGCAGGTGGCGCTGTCCATCGGGCTGCCGGTGGTGGTCAAGCCACGGGATGGCAATCAGGGCAAAGGCGTCACGGTCAATGTCACCGACCGCGAACAATTTCTGCGCGCCTTTGCCGCGGCGGCCCAATATGGCGATGAAGTGATGGTGGAGCGCTTCATTCCCGGTCACGACCACCGGCTGCTGGTGGTGGGCCATCACCTGGTGGCCGCCGCGCGCCGGGAACCACCCCATGTCATCGGCGATGGCGTGCACACCGTGCGTGAGCTCGTGGCTTTGGTGAATGCCGACCCGCGACGCGGCGAAGGACACGCCACCCTGCTCACCAAAATCCGGCTGGATGACATCGCCTTCGCCCAGCTCGCCCTGCAGGGCCTGACATTGGACGACGTGCCGGAAAAGGGCCGTCGGGTACTGCTGCGCAACAATGCCAACCTTTCCACCGGCGGCACCGCCACCGATGTCACCGACGATGTGCATCCGGAAGTGGCCGCCCGCGCGGTGGAGGCGGCACAGATGGTGGGGCTCGACATCTGCGGGGTGGACGTGGTCTGCGAGACGGTGATGAAACCGCTGGAGGAACAGGGCGGCGGCATCGTCGAGGTCAATGCCGCGCCGGGGCTGCGCATGCACCTTGCCCCCTCCTTCGGCAAACCCCGGCCGGTGGGCGAAGCCATCATCAACTGGATGTTCCCGCCGGGTGAAGACGGGCGCATCCCCTTGGTGGCGGTCACCGGCACCAATGGCAAAACCACCACCACCCGCCTCATCGCCCATCTGCTCGCCACGGCCGGCTTCCGCGTGGGCATGACCCTCACCGATGGCGTGTTCGTCAACGGCCAGCAGATCGACAGCGGGGACTGCAGCGGGCCCAAGAGCGCGCGCAATGTGCTGATGCATCCCGACGTGGATGCAGCCGTGCTGGAGACCGCGCGTGGGGGGCTTTTACGGGAAGGACTGGGATTCGATCGCTGCAAGGTGGCCGTGGTCACCAACGTGGGCAGCGGAGACCATCTGGGCATGAACTTCATCACCAACGCCGATGAGCTGGCCGTGGTCAAACGGGTAGTGGTGCAGAACGTCTCCCCGGACGGGGTGGCGGTGCTCAATGCCTGCGATCCCCGTGTGGCCGCGATGGCCAGCCACTGCCCCGGCAGCGTCACCTTTTTCGCCCAGGACATGCACCACCCTGTCGCCGCTGCGCAACGGGCGCAGGGCAAACGCCTGGTGTTCCGCGAAGGGGAGGATATCGTCGTCGTCGAGGGCGATTTCGAACTGCGCCTCCCCCTTGCCGGGATCCCCTTAACGCACAACGGCCGCATCGGCTTCCAGGTGGAAAACGCCATGGCCGCCATCGGCGCCGCGTGGGCCCTTGGTCTTTCCTGGGAGGTCATCCGGCGCGGGCTTGCCAGCTTCACTTCCGATGCGGCGACCGTTCCCGGCCGTTTCAATATCTTTGACCACCGCGGTGCCACCGTCATTGCCGACTACGGCCACAACGCCGATGCCCTGCAGGCGCTGGTGCAGGCGGTGATGGCCATGCCCGCACGCCGGCGCAGCATCGTCATCAGCGTGGCCGGTGACCGGCGTGACGAGGACATCCGGCAGCAGGCAGAAGTGATCGGCCGCGCCTTCGACGACATCCTCCTCTTTGAGGATGCCTGCCTGCGCGGCCGCCAACCGGGGGAAACCTTCGCCCTCCTGCGCGAGGGGCTGGCCAGAACGGGGCGCACCGACAACATCAGCGAAATCCGTGGCGAGTTCGCCGCCATCGATACCGCCCTCGACCGTCTTGAGCCGGGTGACCTTTGTCTGATCCTGGTGGATCAGGTGGAACAGGCCCTGGCGCACATCGCACAACGCGTAAAGACGGGCGAGCCGTCCGCCGTTCCCCGCGAAGCGCGCCGCCGCATCAGCTGATACGCCGCAGGAATCACCAGCAGCGACATCAGCGGCGCAGTCACCATCCCGCCCACCATGGGCGCGGCGATGCGACTCATGATCTCGCTGCCGGTGCCGCTGTCCACCAGGATCGGCAGCAGGCCGGCGATGATCACGGCCACCGTCATGGCCTTCGGACGCACCCGCAGCACGGCGCCTTCGCGGATGGCCTCCAGGAGTGCGGTTTCGGTTTGCAGGCCGGCTTCGACGCGCTTCTGCCAAGCGTGTTTGAGGTAGAGCAGCATGATCACGCCGAACTCGGCAGCAACCCCTGCGAGCGCGATGAAACCGACACCGGTGGCGACCGAGAGGTTGTAGCCGAGCAGGTACAGGAACCACACTCCTCCGGTGAGCGCAAAGGGCAGCGTGGCCATGATGAGCAGGGCTTCGTCAAGGCGCCGGAAGGTGAGATACAGGAGCACGAAGATAATCAGCAGCGTGGCCGGCACGACGACCTTCAGACGGGCATTGGCGCGCTGCAAAAACTCGAACTGCCCCGAGTAGGCCAGGCTCATGCCGGGTTCGAGCTTGACCTCGCGCGCGACCGCGGCGCGCAGATCCGCCACCACCGAAGCCAGGTCGCGACCACGCACATCCACATACACCCAGCCCGACGGGCGCGCGTTTTCGCTTTTCAGCATGGGCGGGCCGTCCACCACCGTGATGCGGGCCACCATCCCTAAGGTGATCTGGCTGCCGAGGGGCGTGACGATGGGTAATTGTGTCAGCCGCCCGACAGTGTCGCGCCATTCGCGCGGGTAACGCAGGTTGATGGGGTAGCGTGCCCGGCCTTCCACCGTCTCGCCGATGTTTTCGCCGCCGACGAGGCCGGACACGACCGCTTGCACATCGGCGATATTGAGTCCATAGCGGGCGGCCGCAGCGCGATCGATATCGATATCGACATAGCGACCGCCGGTGAGCCGTTCGGCCAGAGCGGACGAGACGCCCGGCACCTTCCTGGCGACGGTCTCCACTTGCTGGGCGATGCGGTCGATGGCGGCCAGGTCGCCGCCGGAAATCTTGACGCCGATGGGACTCTTGATCCCGGTGGCCAGCATGTCGATGCGGTTGCGGATGGGCGGAATCCAGATATTGGCGAGCCCCGGCACCCTGACGACCCGATCCAGTTCCTCCACGAGTTTCTCCGGCGTCATCCCGGGCCGCCACTGTTCACGGGGCTTGAACTGGATGGTGGTCTCGAACATCTCCAGCGGCGCCGGGTCGGTGGCGGTTTCGGCGCGGCCGGCCTTGCCGAACACGCTGGCCACCTCGGGCACCGTCTTGATCAGGCGGTCCGTCTGCTGCAGCAACTCGGCGGCCTTCTGTGCCGACAGCCCGGGCAGCGCCGACGGCATGTAGAGCAGATCGCCTTCGTCCAGCGGCGGCAGAAATTCGCCGCCCAGACGGCTGATCGGCCAGGCTGCCGTGAGAAACAGCAGGCCCGCCGCCGTGAGGGTCGTCTTCGGCCGCGCCAGCACCGCCTCCAGCAGTGGCCGGTAGGCGCCGATGAGCCAGCGATTGATGGGGTTGTTCGCCTCTGCGGGGATCCTGCCACGTATCCAGTAGCCCATCAGCACGGGGATCAGCGTCACCGACAGACCGGCCGCCGCGGCCATGGAATAGGTCTTGGTGAACGCGAGCGGGCCGAACAGGCGGCCCTCCTGCGCTTCCAGCATGAACACCGGCACGAACGAGATGGTGATGACCAGCAGCGAGAAGAACAGCGCGGGCCCCACTTCCACCGCCGCTTCGGTCATCACTTCCCAGTGCGCCTCCCCCTTGAGCGTCTCGCCGGGATGCGCATGCTGCCAGGCCTCGATTTTCTTGTGGGCGTTCTCGATCATGACGATGGCCGCATCCACCATCGCCCCGATGGCGATCGCAATGCCGCCCAGCGACATGATGTTCGCGTTCACCCCCTGGTAGCGCATGACGAGGAAGGCGGTCAACACGCCCAGCGGCAACGAGATGATGGCCACCAGCGACGACCGCACATGCCACAGGAACAAGGCGCATACCAGTGCGACGACGATGAACTCTTCGATGAGTTTATGGGTGAGGTTTTCCACCGCGCGGTCGATCAGCTTGCTGCGGTCGTAGGTGGTGACGATCTCCACGCCCTGGGGCAGGCTGGCCTTGAGCTGTTCCAGCTTCGCATGGACCGCCGCAAGGGTTTCGCGGGCGTTCTTGCCGCTGCGCAGAATGACCACCCCGCCGACGGTTTCGCCCTCGCCATTGAGCTCGGCGATGCCACGCCGCATCTCCGGCCCCAGCTGAATGGTCGCCACGTCGCCGAGGACAACGGGCACACCGTTCACCAGCTTGAGCGGAATGGCCCGGAAGTCGGCCGCCGATTTCAGGTACCCGCTGGCGCGTACCATCAGTTCGGCTTCGCCGAGGGTCAAGACGGATCCGCCACTCTCCTGATTCGCCTTGCCGATGGCGTCCTTCACCTCGGCCTGGGTGATGCCAAGCGCGGCCAGTTTCACCGGATCGAGCACGACCTGATACTGCCTGACCATACCGCCCACCGTGGCCACCTCCGCCACGTTGGGCAGGGTCTTCAATTCGAATTTCAGAAACCAGTCCTGCAGCGCCCGCAGTTGCGACAGATCATGCCGACCGGTCCTGTCCACCACCGCGTACTCGTAGATCCAACCGACGCCGGTGGCATCCGGGCCCAGACTGGTGCGCGCCGTGGCCGGCAGTCGTGCCTGGATTTGATTGAGGTACTCCAGCACCCGCGACCGCGCCCAGTAGAGATCGGTGCCGTCCTCGAACAGCACATAGACGAAGCTGTCGCCAAAAAAGGAGAAGCCGCGCACCGTCTTGGCGCCCGGCACCGAGAGCATGGTGGCGCTGAGCGGATAAGTGACCTGGTTCTCGACGATCTGTGGCGCCTGTCCCGGATAGCTGGTGCGGATGATGACCTGCACATCCGACAGGTCCGGCAGCGCATCCACCGGCGTCGTTATGACCGACCAGAGGCCAGCCGCGGCAAGAAACAGCGTGCCTAATAGCACCAGGAAGCGATTGGCGACCGACCAGCGGATCAGGCGCGCAATCATGGTTTGCCTCCCATTTTCTCCAGCCGCTCGACCACCAGGCCATCGGCTGTTTGCCGCACGAACACCCTGACCCGATCGCCTCGCGCAAACCCGCGCGCGACATCCGGCCGCGCCAGGGCGAAGCTCATGGTCATGCCCGGCATGCCAAGAGTCTGGAAGGGCCCATGGGTGAGCGTGATTTCCCCGCCGGCAATGTCATCGATCGTGGCTTCTGCCGCATGCAAGGCCGCCTCTCCCCTGGCCGGTTGCGCGATCACACCGCTCAACTTGGCTTCCGAGTCGATCAGGAACTGGCCACTGGCCACAATTCTCTGACCTTCCTCAAGGCCGGCGGTGATGACCGTCCAGTCGCCGATTTCCTCACCGACCGACACCTCCACCGGCGTGTAACGTCCATCCTCTTCCGCCCGCATCACCAGCGTGCGTTGGCCCGTACGGATGATGGCCTCGGTGGGAACGGCGGGTGCCGTCTGCGCCGACTCGTTGCGGAGGGTGACCCGGGCCGACATGCCAGGCCGCAAACGCCCGTCCCGGTTCGGCAGTTCGATGCGCACCCGCAAAGTGCGTGTGGCTTCGTTCAGCACCGGCACGATGTGGGTGATGTGCCCTTCGAGGGGGACTGCCACGCCGGCCACCGTCACCTGCACCCGATTGCCCACCGCGACAGAAGCCCCCACGGCCTCCGGCACGGCCGCCTCCACCCACACCGTGGCCAGTCCATTGATACGCGCCAGTGTCTGCCCTGCCATCAGCGTCATGCCGGTGCGCACGTCGAGCGCCTGGAGCACGCCGTCGATGGGCGCGGTGACCGTGTATCGGGACTGGACCACGCCGCTCTGCTCCAGCGTCTCAATCATGCGCTCCGGCATGCCCAACAGGCGCAGGCGCTCGCGTGCGGCGGCGGCAAGACCCGCATCCCCGCTGGAACGGATGGCAAGCCACTCATGTTGGGCGGCCGCCCATTCCGGCACCAAGAGCTCCGCCAGCGGCTGTCCCGCGCGCACCACATCCCCCGGGGCGAGCGGCCAGACACGTTCGACGAAACCGGCGACCCGGGTTTGCACCACCGCCACGGCACGTTCATTGAATCCGACGAGCCCGGCCGCGTGAATTTCGCTCGCCAGCGGAAGACGTTTCACTGTCGCCAGACGTATCCCCAGATTCTGGGTGAGGGACGGGTCGATCTTCACGCCGACGGACCCTTCCCCTTCGTCGGCATATTTCGGTACCAGCTCCATGTCCATGAAAGGCGATTTGCCTGGCCGGTCAAAATGATGTTGGGGGAACATCGGGTCGTACCAGTACAGCACCCGGCGTTCGCCCCCGGGCTGTGGGCCAGCGCCCTGTGTGGCCGGCTTGCGTTCGCCGGTGTGACGCACCCACCAGCCGCCCGCGAGGGCGCCCAGGGCCAGCAGGCCCGCAGCGATGAGCAGCAGCGCAAGGATTTTGTTCAGCGGCCTCATTTTTGTTCTCCTGTGTCCTCGGCATAGGCATAGCGCAGCCGCGCCGCGAGCTGAAGTCGCTCGCCTTCCAGCGCAATGGCGCGCAGCTCGGCTTCGATGCGCTCCCGTCGCGCTGCGATCAGGTCCGCAAGGCTTGCCCGGTTGCCGCGCCACGCTGCCAGCGCCAGGGCGACTTTCTCCTCCGCCAAGGGAAGCAGCACCTCGCGCTGCCGCCTGAGCGCCTGACTGAGCCGCAGATAATCGGCCAGGTCGGCTTCCAGCGCTGCCCTGTGTTCGCGAAAGACAGCGTCACGTTCCGCATCCAGGGCCGCACGTTCAGCCTGCCTGGCAGCGATCCTCGGATCCTGACGCGCGCCCGGAAACAGGGGCAGATCGAAGCGGAGCTGCACGGAGGCCATGTTGCTGAACTGCGGCCCGCGCTGCTGGTAGGCGAGTTCCAGCGACCAGTCCGGCCTTTTTTCGGCTTGCGCTGCTGCCACCTCGGCATCCATGACCCGGGAGCGCGCATCGAAAACACGCAGTTCCGGATGCCGGTGCAGACGGTGCATCAGCAACTCCGGCGCCAACGGCCAATCCGGCGCCGGCCCCGTCAGCGGTTCGTCCGCCGCCGGGCCGATCCAGCGCCGGAGGGCGGCGATGGCCTGGCTGCGGCGTGCCAGCAATTCATCACGACGTTCCGCGATCAGCGCCGCTTCCTGGCGCGGCGCCACCACTTCAGTCGGCGCAGCACTCCCGGCTGCCACCCGGGCACGCACCGCGGCTTCGAAGAGGCGGTTTTCCTCGGAAAGCGCATCGATGCGCGCCAACTGGCGCTCCACGGTATGGCGGGCGATCCAGGCCACCGCGGCTTCGCGCAACACGGTCAGCCGGGCCACCTCGGCCTCGAGCTCGGCCACGGCCACCTGGCCACGCGCCGCGGCGACGCGCGCCTCGCGTTTGGCCTGGTTGGGAACATCCTGCATCAACGCGATGCGTCGCATGGTCATGAAGTCGCGGCTGAGGCTGTACGCGTCGGGACCGTCCACCGGAACGTTGTCCAAGCCCAGGACGAGTTTCGGATCGGGCAACGCAGCCGCCGCCTTCTCCACTGCACGTGCGGCAGCTAGCCTGTCCTCCGCGGCCCTCACCTGGGGTGCCCTCGCCTGCGCGAGACGCAACGCCTCTTCGAAAGAAAGGGCATGGCTGACCGGTACCAGCGCGATGAAGGAGAGAAGGAACAGCCAATACCTGGCCGGAAAAATCAGGAAATGCGTGAACATGATGGCTCCACCACGGTTGACGAGACGGCGTGCCGCGGACGGCACGCCCAGCACTCACCGGGGTGAGCCTAGTTGCGAAAAACCTGGAGCCGGAGATAAAGCGGAGGCGGTGCGCCGGCCTGTTCCACCGCAGGCCCGCGAGCGCGCGCCGGCAAAGCAGGTTCTGTCCCCGTCTCTGTGGGCAGGATCCACAGACCGGTCAGGATCAGGGGCGGGAGGTCGACCGACGACGCCTGATTCGACTGCGCAGGCTGGGCACAATGGGCCAGGCACAAGGGCGAGCGCGCATCGTCCATCTCCCCGGTGCAGTCAGCGGGCATCTCCATCGCCACGGGCGCCCGCGCGGCAAGCGGGCAGTCATGCGCCGCCAAGGCGAGCTGGCTTGACACCAGCACGGTGGCGCAGAGCAGGCCGACCCAGCGACGGGTTTTCTTGCGCATCATAAGATCAGCTTAGGCAACAAGCCTTTCATGCGTCAACCGCGCAGACATCCGCTGCGCTCCGCTCGGGGGCGTGCCCGCGCCGGATCACCGCGCGGGTCATGATTCCCCCGCCTACTGTACGGCCCGCATCCGCCGCCCCAGCTCGCGCCCGATGGCCTCCCCCAGCGGATGCTCCGAGCCCGCCTCCACCGCCGTTGCGAGCCGCAGCACTTCGCCTTCGTCGAGCCCCCAGCGGTACGATGTCGGTGACGTTGGGTTCGCCGCGGGTGAGCGTACCGGCCTTGTCGAACACGACCGTGGTCAGGCTCTTGGCGCGCTCCAGCACCTCGCCGCCGCGAATCAGGATGCCGGCCTCCGCACCCTTGCCGACACCCACCACTCAGGCCGCCAGCGTGGCGATGCCCAGCGCGCAGAAGCAGGCAACGATCGGAGCAGAAGAAGTATTCCTTGCTCTGATAGGACAGCTTGCCGGCCGCATCCTGTACGTTAACGCGCATGCCGCATACGGGATCGGTGACCATGGCGCGCCTTCAGCCCGGCAAGGAAATCGGCGGCGCGTCACCGCATTTGCGCGCCACCATTTCGCGCAGCGTCGGCTCTTCCGCCAGGAATGCCTGCACCGCGACGGAATCGAGCTGACTGCCGGACAGCCGGCGGATTTCCATCTTGGCGTCATCGAAGGACAGCGCGTTGGGATACGGACGGTCGGTTGTCATGGCATCCAGGGTGTCGATCACTGCAAACAGTCGTGCCCATAGCGGCGCCGGGCGGTAGGCGGTTCGTGAGCATGCACGACATTGCCTGTGATCTTGCGCCCTAGACTTCCAGGTCACGCCGCTTCTGCTCGAACTCGGCCTTGTCGATCTCGCCGCGCGCATAGCGTTCCTTCAGGATGTCCAGCGCAGTCTTGTCCAGCCCGCGCCGATCCGCGCGCCCCAGCCACATCACCAGCGCTGCGACGGCAATCACGGGCAGGACCCACCACAACACCATCCACAGGCCGCCCCAGCCCATGCCGCCTTCCCATCCGAAGTAGTGCATGTCCGCTCCCTGAACGACGCGCTACTTGGCGGCCGGGGCGGCAGGCTGCCCCTTGGACATCTGCTCCATCATCATCTGCATCATGTCCATACGCTTCTCCAGCATCTGCATGCGGTTCATCATGGCGTCGGGGCCCATGCCGCCCTGACCGCCACCCATCATGCCCATGCCTTGGCCCATCATACCCATGCCCATGCCCATGCCTTGCCCCATTCCGGATCCCATCATGGGGCAGTCCATGCCCATCATGCCTTGCGCCATGGCGGCGTTTTCCTGCAGGGTTTTCATGTATTCCTGCATGAGTTGCTGGCGTTCTTTCGGGTCCTTGCTCTTGGCCATCTTCTCCAGCAGGCTTTGCATACGCTTGGCATGGGTCTGCATCTTCTGGATGGCCTGCTCGGTGTCACGCGCAACCTGCCCCGCCTTCTGGTCGGAGTGGTGCGCGTCGTCCGCCAGTATGGGTTGGAACGCCAGAATGGACAGAATCAGGCTGGAAAACACAATATGACGTTTCATGGCAATCTCCTCGGTGTGATATGAGCAAGAACTACGGCGCGACGACCTTGAGCTGAGTAACAGTGTAGGCGCCATCGATTTTTTCCGCCAGGAATTTGATACGGTCGCCCGGTTTCACCTGGTCCAGCATGGCGGCATCCCGGACGCGGAAAACCATGGTCATGGGCGGCATACCCAGGTTCTCCAGCGGACCATGCCGGATGGTGAGCTTGCCGGCCGCCTTATCCACCTTGCGCACCTCCCCCTCCGCCAGCGGCGAGGCCGCCACGGCGGCCGCCGGCTGATCGGCCGCATAGGCGGCCGGCGATCCCAAGAGAGTCACCAAAACGAGTGTCTCAATCACCTTCATGGCTTCCTCCTCGAAGAAGCGGGCTCGTTTGCCCGCACGATGATGGTACCCCGCATGCCGGCCTCGAAATGACCGGGGACCAGGCAGGCGAAGTGGAAAGTACCCGGATGGGTGAATTGCCAGATCAACTCTCCCGTCTGCCCGGGCTCTACCGTCACGGCATTGGGATCGTCGTGTTCCATGTGGGGAAAGCGCGCCATGAGCTCGGCGTGGGCCTTGAGCTCCGCCAGGGTGCCCAACACCATTTCGTGGCGCAGTCTGCCCCGGTTCTCCACCCGGAAGCGGATGGTCTCCCCCTGTTTAACCTCGATGCGGGCCGGCGCAAAACGCATGGCATCACTCATGCTCACCCGTACGGTGCGCGTCACCTGGGCCGCATCGCCCGGCTGACCCAGCGCGGCGGCATGCCCCCCCTCCGTTTGCGCCGATGCGCCGTGCTTTTCCCCGCTGTGGGCGTGGACGGGAGTGGATGCCCAGAGGGCAATCATGATTGCGGTCAGAATTTTCACGGCTAAACCTCCTCAGTGGTGGCCGTGCCCGGTGGGCTTGCGTACCCGCCAGGCGGGCTCGTCCGTCCCGGCGGCGCTGCGCTCGATGGCCGGCGCCTGCCCCGTCCACTCCCGCGCCACCGTTCCCGGCGGATGGCTGTACCAACCGGGATCGCGGTAATCGCCCGGTTTCACGTCGGGGTGCACCTTCACCACGCTGAACATGCCGCCCATCTCCAGCGGACCAAAGGGTCCCTGCCCCGTCATCATGGGCAGGGTGTTGTCGGGCAGGGGCATTTCCATGCTACCCATTTCCGCCATGCCGCGGCTACCCATGGCCATGTAGTCCGGGATGAGCTTGGCAATCTTTTCGCTGATGCCGGACTGTTCCACGCCGATCAGGTTGGGTACCGCATGCCCCATGGCATTCATGGTGTGGTGGGATTTGTGGCAATGGATGGCCCAATCCCCCGGATGCACGGCGTCGAACTCGATGACGCGCATCTGGCCCACCGCGCAATCGACGGTCACCTCCGGCCAGCGGGCCGACTTCGGCACCCAGCCGCCGTCGGTGCCCGTCACTTCGAAGTGATAGCCATGCAGGTGGATGGGATGGTTAGTCATGGTGAGGTTGCCGAAACGGATGCGCACGCGGTCGCCCAGACGCACGACGAAGGGGTCGATGCCGGGAAAGACGCGGCTGTTCCAAGTCCACAGGTTGAATTCCAGCATGGTGGCAACGCGCGGCGTGCGGCTGCCAGGCTCGATGTCATAGGCATTCATGATGAAGAGAAAGTCGCGGTCCACACGGCGCTCGTTGACGTTCCGCGGATGCACGATGAAACCGCCGTACATGCCCATGGCCATCTGCACCATCTCGTCCGCATGGGGGTGATACATGAAGGTGCCGGACTTCTTCACCTCGAACTCATAGACAAAGGTTTTGCCCGGCTCGATGTGGGCTTGGGTGAGCCCGCCCACGCCGTCCATGCCGTTGGGCAGCAGCATGCCATGCCAGTGCACCGTAGTGTGCTCGGGCAGCCGGTTGGTGACGAAGATGCGCACCCGGTCCCCTTCCACACACTCGAGGGTGGGGCCGGGACTGGTGCCGTTGTATCCCCACAGGTGAGCCACCATGCCCGGGGCCAGTTCCCGCACCACCGGCTCCGCGACCAGATGGAATTCCTTCCAACCGTTGTTCATGCGGAAGGGCAGGCTCCAGCCGTTGAGGGTGACGACGGGACGGTAGGGCGGACCGGCAGTCGGCGGGGGCGGTGGCTGGGTGGCGGGGTCGGTGATGCGCACCTCTTCCGGGATTCGGGCCAGGGCCGCCTTGGCCACCACGCCGCCGCCCAGAAACATGGCCGTCTGCAAAAATGTTCTGCGTGTGATCATGGGACTCCTCATTCAGTGTTTGTCCGCCTCGGGCGCGGATGTCGCCGGGTTGAAAGCCACACCGCGCACCCCGCCGCCCCGCCGCGCCGCTTCCAAATCCACCTGGGCGAGCCAGAAATCCCGCTGCGCCTCGATGGCGGCCTGCACCGTGGCCACTTGGCTGCGCGCATCCGCTAGAAGTTCGAAGACGCTGATCAGCATGCCGTTGTAGCGCAGGAGCATCTCTTCCAAAATGCGTTTGCGCAGGGGCAGGACCTCCTCCGTGTAATGCCGCGCCAGATCGTAGGCGGTGCGATAGGCGGCGTAGGCCTCGCGCACTTCCGAGCGCGCGTTGACGGCGATTTCCGCCAGACGGTTCACCGCCTGCAGGTAAATCGCCTCCGCCCGTGCCACTTTCGCCTCACCGAAATCGAAGAGGGGGATGGTGAGTTCGATTTCGTAGCCGGTCTCCCGCGATGCGCCAGTGGCGGTGTTGCGCAGGTAACTTGCCTCCAGCACGTTGACGAAGCGGGTGGCGCGGGTAAGCCCCAGCGACTGGGCAAGCCCTTCCACCTCCCGGCGGGCCATCGCGACATCGAGCCGCTCGCGCAGCGCCTTTGCCTCCAGGTCCTGTTCGGCGTCGGTTATGGATGGCAGATCGGGCAGCTGTTCCGGCAGGCGGAAGCTCAAGGCATCGCCCCACAACCCCATCAGGCGGGCCAGTTTCTCCCGTTTGCTTTGGGCAAGCTGGCGCGCCCGGGCAAGACTCGCCGCCGTTTCGGCATAGAAGCTGTGATAGCGCATCTGATCCAGCCGGCTGATATTGCCCACTGCAGCCATGCGGCTCGCCAGCATTCCCGCCGCATCCGCCGCCTCACGCGCCTGTTCGAGCTGGCGCACCGCCTGCTCCGCCGCCACCGCCTCGATCCAGGCGCGGCGGGTCTGCCAGGCGAGCCTGAGCACCTCCTGGCTCACCCGTTGCTGGGTTTGCGCAAAACGCCGCTCTTCCAGCGCAGTGCGCACCGGCAGCGTCAACAGCCCCAACAGATCGAAGAGAAACTTGCGCTCGATGGCGACCCCCTGGTCGTCCCCGTCACCATGGGTGAGGCGGGTGAAGGTGAAACCCGGGTTGCGCAGCCGGCCGGCGGCCACGAGGTTCGCCTCGGCGATACCCAGTTCGGCGTAGGTGGCCTGCAGTCCCGGGTTGTTGAGGAGCGCGATCTGCACCGCATCATCCATGGCAAGGGGCGCAGCCAGCCGCTGCCGGATTTCCTCGGCAAGCTGTTTCTGCGCCGCCTCGTCCCGCACCCAGCGCACTTCCTTGCCCAGTTGCGCCCGGGTGTGCGCCTGCACCGCGGCAAAGCCGTGATCTTCGCTGAAGGTGGCGCAACCGGTGAGCCAAAGGGGAAGACACGCCGCGACAATTCCGCGTCGCATGGCCGCCTCCTAGTGGTGGGAATGATGGGGATGCGCGCCGGCCGGCCGCTCTACGCTGCTTTCTGCGCCGCCTGCGACGGGGGACGCCGCCTGCCCGGAAGCACCGGGAGGCGCCACCTGGGCATGGGCCGCTGCCCAGTCAAGGGACGTTTCGTCAAAGCGGCGGTAGTCGGCCAACGCTGGCGCGGGGGAAAAGGCCGGCACGGGCCGCTCCGGATCGGCCGCCGGGGGCAGTCCGGCAAAGGCGGGAAGCGCGGCGAGCCACAGCCCGGCCGCGAAGGGCAAACGATGGATCATGGGACACTCCGTTCCGATGCATGCGGGCGAACCCGCGACAACGCCCGGCGCAGCCGGGCACCCGGAAATCAGAGAACGAAGTGTCGGGGGGGACGTTCCGGCCCTTCGGGGTCATGGCCCACGTAGGGCGTGTCGGCAAGAACCGGGGGTTTGACCCGGGAGTAGGGCGGCGCCACGGGCAGGGCGGCGGCGGGCAGACCACTCATCCCGACACAGCACTCGCCACAGCTCCCATCGCAGGGGGAATGATGGACTGTTGCCTCGGAATCCGGTGCATGGCCGCCCCCATGCGGGGCAGTTTCATGGTGCAGGTGGCCCTCCCCGGCCATCGCCCCGTGGGCCGCGCCGCCGCCATGCCAGGCGCAGCCCAGCATGCTCACCCCCGCCACCGCTCGCGCAGAGAGGGTGAAAAGGCACAGCAGCAGCAGAAAAAGGGAAACCCCGCGGTAGGCGGACATGGGACCCACGCAACCCGTTCAAGTCTTGGCCTTGAGTCTACCGCCGCCAAACGCCTTTGCGCAACCTGCGCCGAAAAAATGTTGGACTTTCTTCCGCGAGGGGCGTACCATGCCGAGCCTCGTGCTGCCGGAATTAACTGGCGCGCGAAAGCATCGTCCCCGACCCTTGCCCGTTTTCCGCGGTGCATTCCCATACGGTTGGCGCCGGTGACAAAGACGCCAATCGCTTCGCCTTGCCTTTCCGGATTTGCCTGAAGGCCCCGGCCCCGCGATTGATCCGGCCTGATCCGCCCCGGCGGCATGGCCCCACCCGGGCACGGCGCGTTTGGCGCGCCTGCTCCCTTATCGAAGGTAACCGATGAACTTTGCTGAACTTGGCCTCAACGAGGCCGTCCTCCGGGCATTGACCGATGCCGGCTATGTCCACCCCACCGCCGTGCAACGGGAAGCCATCCCCGCCGCCCTCGCCGGTCATGATCTGCTGGTGTCCTCCCACACCGGCAGCGGCAAGACCGCGGCTTTCCTGCTGCCCGCGCTGGTGCGCCTTGGCTCGCCCGCCACGGCTCAAGGTCGTGGCCCGCGGGTGCTGGTGCTCACCCCCACCCGCGAACTCGCCCTGCAGGTGGAGAAAGCAGCGCGCACCTATGGCCGGCACCTTCGGGCGTTGCGCACCGCGGCCCTGGTGGGTGGCGTGCCCTATGGCCTGCAACTGAAAGCGCTCTCCGGGCCCCTCGATATCGTCATCGCCACACCGGGGCGGCTGATGGACCACATGGAACGCGGCCGCGTCGATTTTTCCCGGCTGCAAACCTTGGTCCTCGACGAAGCGGACCGCATGCTGGACATGGGCTTCATCAATGATATCGACGCCATCGTGGCGAAAACCCCGGTCACACGGCAGACCCTGCTCTTTTCCGCCACCCTCGACGGCGTGGTGGGCAAGCTCGCCCGCCGGCTCACGCGGCAGCCGCACCGCATCGAGATTGCGACCGCCGACGGCACGCGGGCCGATATCGAGCAGCGCCTGATGTATGCCGACAACAGCCAGCATAAGATGCGCCTGCTCACCCATCTCATCCAGGATGACGCGCTCAGCCAGGCGGTGGTCTTCACCGGCACCAAGCGGGGCGCAGAAGCCTTGTCCGCTGCGCTCACCGATCAGGGTGTGCCCAGCGCCGCCCTGCACGGCGACATGCAACAGCGCCAGCGCAACCGTACCCTCGATGACTTACGCCGGGGCATAACCCGCATCCTCGTCGCCACCGACGTGGCGGCCCGGGGCATCGACGTGGCCGGCATCAGCCACGTCATCAACTTCGATGCACCCCGGCAGGCCGAGGATTACGTTCACCGCATCGGCCGCACCGGCCGTGCCGGACGCAGTGGGATCGCCATCACCTTCGCCACCCGGGAGGAGCAGCGCATGATCCGGGAAATCGAACGCTTTACCGGCAAACACCTGACCCTCGCCACCATTCCCGGCCTGGAACCGCGGCCGCAGCCGGACAGTCCGCCAAGGCCGCATCCTGCCGGCCGTGGCAAGGGTTCCGGACCACGGAAGTGGGAAGCCAAGGGCCAGGGCGCACCACGGGGCACTTCGCCAGGCAGGCGCAGTAACGAACAGGCCACGCGGACCGGCGGGACCAGTGCGAGCCGCAGCATGACCGGTTTCAACCGCGACACGGCAAAACAGCCCGCCGCACGCCAGCTCACCGGCTTTGGCCGCACCCCGGCCGATGGCTTTGCCGACGACCGCCCCCGCAGCCGCTCAGGCCCCCGCGCCCAGGCTTACACACGCCATGGCGAAGGACGCAGCCGACGCGGAGGGAGAAGCCAAAGCTTCTGAGCTTCGGATCCGTCGGCCACCCCGCGACGAATCCCCAGTCCCCTTGCGGGGGCTGGGGATTTTTTTCGCCCCCGATGTGCCTTGTCGTGGAACCGTCACATTACTGCTGCATACTCGCCGCCGTTTCAGCCCATCGTGCCCGGCCTTGCGCCGCCTGACCGTGTTTGTCACCACGCCGTTGTTGGAGCAGTGAAGTTGCTTTCGCCACGAGAAGTGCGTCCCGTCAGGCTGCCCGGGAAAACCGTTGTGTGCCCCCATCAACGTCCCCGCGTGGGTGGCCGGGGTTTCTCTCTCCTCGAGCTTTTGGTGGTGCTGGTCATCATCGGCCTTTTGGTGGGCATTGTGGGGCCGAAGCTTTTCAATCGCCTGGGGCAGTCGAAAGTGGAAACCGCCAGGGCCCAGATCGATGCTTTTTCCAAGGCCCTGGACCACTACCGCCTGGATATTGGGCACTATCCCGGCACGGAGCAGGGGCTGAACGCTCTGGTGGAGCAGCCCGCGGGCGAAAGCAAATGGAAGGGTCCTTATCTCACCAAGGCCATTCCCGTCGACCCCTGGGGTCATCCCTATGTCTACCGGAACCCCGGTGAGCATGGGGAATACGATCTGCTCTCCCTGGGCGCCGATGGCCGCCCCGGTGGAACGGGCGAAGCGGCAGACCTCACCAATTGGTGATGGGCCATGCGCTTCAAGCTCAAAGCCATGCGCCCGGCCGAAGGCATCGTGACCCTCAGCCTGGATGCGCCCAGTCAGGAGGAGGCCCTGCAGCTTGCCACCAGTCAGGGTTATGCGGTGTTGTCGGTCCGGGCGCAGCGGTTGCCGACACTGTTTGCCGCGAAGGGACCGCGTGGCAGCCGCTTTCCTCTCCCCTTGTTCAGCGCTGAACTCCTCGCCCTGCTGAAGGCAGGCTTGTCGCTGGTGGAGGCACTGCAGGCCCTCGCGGAAAAGGAACAGCAGGCTGAAGCGCGCCGGATCATCGAGGGGGTGGTGCAAAGGCTCTATGAGGGCCTCAGTTTTTCCCAGGCGCTCGAAGGTTTCCCCCGCGTTTTCCCGCCCCTCTACGTCGCCACCCTGCGTGCTGCGGAGCGGACGGGCAACCTGCAGGAAGCCCTCGCCCGCTACATCGGCTATCAGGCCCAGCTCGATCTCGTGCGCAAAAAGCTTCTCTCCGCCGCCATCTACCCCACGCTCCTCATCGTGGTCGGTGGGCTGGTGACATTGTTCCTGCTGGGCTATGTCGTACCCCGCTTCAGTCAGGTCTATGACGACCTCGCCACCGATCTTCCCCTGCTCTCCCGCTGGCTGATCGCCTGGGGTCGCTTCCTCGAAGGGCACGCCTGGCAGGCCGTCACCGCCGCGGTTGTCCTGGGCGGGCTCACCGTCTATGGACTTTCCCATCCGGCGACCCGGCGCTGGCTGGGCCTGCAACTGTGGCAGGTGCCGGCCGTTGGCGAGCGGCTGCGGGTGTTCCAGCTGGCACGCTTCTACCGCACCTTGGGCATGCTCCTCAACGGTGGCATCCCCATCGTCACCGCCCTGGCCATGGTGGAAGGCCTGTTGCACCCCACCCTGCGCAGCCTGATGTGCAAGGCGCGGGAGGACATCCGCACGGGAAGACCCATCTCCGGCGCCATGGAAACCCACGGGCTGACCACCCCCGTCGCCCTGCGCCTGCTGCGGGTGGGGGAACGCAGTGGCCGCATGGGGGAGATGATGGAACGGATCGCCACATTCCACGACGAGGAAACCGCCCGCTGGGTGGATTGGTTCACGCGCCTTTTCGAACCCCTGTTGATGATGGTGATCGGGCTGGTGATCGGCCTCATCGTCGTCCTCCTCTACCTCCCCATCTTTGAACTTGCAGGGAGTCTGCGGTGAACACGGTGGAATCCCTTCCCCTTGCCGGCGCCATTCCGCCCGAGGTACTGGAACAGGCCCGCGCCGAGGCGGCACAGTCGCAGCGGCCGCTCATGGAGGTGCTGGAGAAGAAACTGGGCTTGGCGCCCCAGGCCTTCGCTGCGGCCCTGGGTGCCACCGTTCACATGCGGGTGGTGTCGATGGCGGAATTGCACCGCCTGAAGCCCGACTTCGACAGCCTGCCCCTCACCGAGGCCATCCAGAAACACTGTATCGCCGTCCGCGACAGTGAAAACAGCCTGTTGCTGGTCTGTGGTGATCCCTTCCTGCCCCATTTGTCGCCGTGGGCGGAGGAGAGGATTGCCGAACCGTTTTTCTGGGTGCTTGCCCATCCCGCCGACGTGGCCGCCTACCTTGCCCGCCAGGAGGAATCGCTGCGGGCCGTCGAAGCCCTGCTTGCCACTGGCACGGCAGGGGAGGCTTCATCTGCAGTGACGGAAGAGCTGTCGCTCAAGACCATCAGCGAGGATACGAGCCCAGTGGTCAGGCTGGTGCACTCCACCCTCTACGATGCCCTGAGGAGCGGCGCGAGCGACATCCACCTGGAAACCTCGGCCGGCGGCCTGGCCATCAAATATCGCATCGACGGCGTACTCACCGCGGTGGGGGCGGTCAGTGGCAGCGAGATGGCGGAGCAGGTGATCTCGCGCATCAAGGTCATGGCCGAGCTCGACATCGCCGAGCGGCGCATTCCCCAGGACGGACGTTTCAAAGTGAGCATCCAGGGACGGGAAGTGGATTTCCGGGTATCGGTCATGCCTTCGCTTTTCGGCGAGGATGCCGTTTTGCGCATCCTGGACAAACAGTCGCTGTCCGATCATCTGCGCGGTCTTCGCCTCGATTGTCTTGGCTTCGATGCCCACGTTCTCGCCCGGATGCGGCGGCTCGCCCAGGAGCCGTATGGCATGCTGCTCGTCACCGGACCGACGGGGTCCGGCAAGACCACCACGCTGTATGCCGCTCTCAGCGAGATCAATCACGGGCACGACAAGATCATCACTATCGAGGACCCCGTCGAGTATCAGCTTCCGGGCATCCTGCAGATTCCGGTGAACGAGAAGAAGGGACTTTCCTTCGCCCGCGGTTTGCGCTCCATTCTCCGCCATGACCCGGACAAGATCATGGTGGGGGAGATCCGCGATGTGGAAACGGCCCAGATTGCCGTGCAGGCGGCGCTCACCGGTCATCTGGTCTTCACCACGGTGCATGCCAACAACGTCTTCGATGTGATCGGGCGCTTCATGCACATGGGCGTCGACCCCTACAGCTTCGTCTCCGCCCTCAACGGGATCGTGGCGCAGCGGCTGGTGCGCCTGAACTGCCCCCACTGCGCCATCGAGCAGGTGCCGGATGAGATCCTGCTGGCCGCCTCAGGTTTGTCAAAGGCCGCCGTCTCCCACTACCGCTTCGTCGCCGGCCAGGGCTGCGGTCAATGCCGGGGCAGCGGTTACAAGGGACGCAAGGCGATTGCCGAGCTTCTTATTCTTAACGACGAAATCCGTGAGCTCATCGTCGCTCGCGAACCCATCCGCCGGCTCAAAGAGGCCGCCCGGCGAAACGGCATGCGTTTTCTGCGCGAGGCGGCTTTGGACCTGGTGGCCGCAGGGGAGACCACGCTAACGGAGATCAACCGTGTTACGTTCGTGGCATGACCGCCTGCTCCTCGCCCTCACCCCCCATCAACTGGTGTGGGCGCACTGGCAGGGCGGATGGGGGAAACGGAAGGTGGCGCAGGGGCGCCGCGACTACCCGCCGGCGATGCCAGCCGCGAGTGGGGCTGTCGCCACCCTGCAACAGATGCTGGCGGAACACGGACTGCGCAAGGCGCGGGGCTTCGTCGTCCTGTCTAACCATTTCGTCCGTTACCAGATGCTGCCCTGGACTGACGCCATCGTTTCGGAGGCGGAACTCATTGCCTATGCCCGGCAGCGGTTCATCGAGGTCCACGGTGAAGCAGCCCGGGACTGGGCAGTCTGCGTGGACCGGCCTGTTTACGGACGGCCGCTTTTGTCCTCTGCCATCGATGGTGGCCTTCTGGAAAGCCTTCAAGCCTGCTGCGACGGGAACGGCCTGCGACTTGTCTCGGTCACCCCCCATCTCGCCATCCTCATCAACACCATGCGCAGCCTGCTTCGGGAAACCTCGGCCTGGTTTGTCCTGCGGGAAGCGGACAAGTTGATTCTGCTGCTCGCCCGGGCAGGCGTCTGGGAAGCAATCGCCACCCGCCGCGCCACCGCCCACCTCAGCGTGGAGATCCCCACCCTGCTCGAGCGGACCAGCAGGCTTCACGGCCTAGTGAAACCCCCGCGCCGGGTTTATCTGTGGGGCGTGGGGGAGGGCATGTTGGAAGAAACTGGCTCCTGGCGCTTCGAGCACCTGCCTCAACATCCCCCGCACACCGAAGCCACCAGCATGGCGCGTCTTTGCGCCCTTGCCTTCTCCCCGGTCGGACCATGAAAGGAGTCAGCCTAGATTTCGTACACCGCAGCGGGCCCAACCGGCGCATCTGGGCCCTGCTTGCCGCCGGGCTTGCGGCGGCCCTTTTTGTGGGGCTGTCCGCTGCCGCCGTCCGTGATCGGCTTCGCGCCACAGAGCTGCGGGTCGCCAGCCTCGAACGCCAGCTGCTGCGGCAACCGGCCGCCCCACCGCGGGAACCGACGGAATCCGCGGCCGACGGGATCCGTCAGCGGTTCGCCACACCCTGGACAAAGCTCTTTTCGGGGATCGAAGCCGCCGGCGGCGAAGACGTTGCGCTTTTGGTATTGCAACCGGAAGCCCAGGGGCGGCTGCGCCTGGAGGCGGAAGCCCGCAACTGGGAGGCCATGCTGAGCTACGTGGCGCGGCTTGAGGAAAGTCGCGTGCTCTCCCACCTCCATCTCGTTCAGCATGAGACGCGGTCGGCAGATGGGGCCCACCCGGTTCGTTTCACGCTGCTCGCCCAGTGGGGGACCGGTGGCGGGGGTCGGCCATGAAAGCAGTGGCGTGGTGGTTGAGGCACCTCGCGGCACGCCTGGGTGGCGGCGGCATGCTGGCGCTGTTCCTCCTCGCAGGCAGTGCCCTCGCCTACCTGGGTCTGGTGCGCCCGGATGCGCTGCGCCTACGAACGCTTGAAACCCGGGAAGCCGCGCTGCAGGCCCGTCTGGGGCAAACGGAGCGGAAGGGTCCCGACAACTTCCGGCCCGCGTTACCCGAGCTTCCGGGGGAAAACGCCTGGCCTGCCGCATTGGGCCAGATCGTCTTGGCGGCAGAACGCCAGGGTTTGAGCCTTGCGCAGGGTGAATACCGTCTCACGCCGGACAAAAGCGGCAAAATCCTTCGCTACCAGATCAGCCTTCCCCTCCAGGGCACCTATCCCCAGCTTCGCGCCTTCCTCGACACGGTTCTCACGGAGGTGCCGGGCGCCACGCTCGATGAGGTGGGTTTCCGCCGGGACAGTATCGACACGCCACAGGTCGAGGCGCGGGTGACGTTGAGCCTGTTTTTCGAGGGCCGCTGAAGATGGCAGGCAAAATCCCCAAACGCCTCCTGCTCGCCGGAGCTTTGGTGCTGACGGTGGTGGCGAGCCTTTGGCTGGAACGCGAAGACAACGCAAACATCACGCGCCCTTCCCCGGCGCCGGTTTCCTCCGCTGCCCGCCGGCCGCAGGCACGCGAGGGGGAACTGCCTGCCGCGCTTGACGCGGACGCAGAGATCCGCCCCGCCGAAGATGCCTTCGCACCCCGTTCCTGGTACGTGCCGCCGCCACGGGAAAAACCGTTGCCGCCACCCGCGCCCACTCCCCCACCGCCGCCCTTCGCCTACCTGGGGAAAATGGTCGAAGAGGGACAGATCATTCTGTTTCTCATCCATGGCGATCGCACCCTCGCCGCGCGGGTGGGCGACATCATCGATGATCTCTACCGGATCGACGCCATCGAGGAAGGGGGGATCCGCTTCACCTATCTGCCGCTAGACAGGGGGCAGACCCTGCCCATGGAGAACACTCCGTGAAAACCCCGCATAGCCGCTGGGCATGGCTTGCCGCCCTGCTCCTCCTCAATGCCTGCGCCACCGGCCAGATCGCCTTTGACGATGGCCGCGCCCTGATCGCCCAAGGAAGGATCGAAGAGGGGCTGGCGCGGCTGGAGACCGCCATGCGGGAAAACCCCAAGAGGCTGGAATTCCGCACCTACTATCTGCGCGCCCGAGACCTTTATCTCGCCGAGCTTCTGGCCACGGCGGAAAAAGCGCGTGCCGCCAAACAATTTCCCGAGGCGGAAGCCCTCTACCGCCGCATCCTTGAGTTGGATCCCAACAACCGGCGCGCCCTGCAGGGGGTCGAGGCCATCGCGCTGGACCACCGTCACGAGGAGGCGCTAACGCGGGCCGTGAAAAGTTTCGAGGAGGGCGATACGGAAGCGGCCCGCTGGGGCCTGCGTCAGATCCTGATGGAAAATCCCGCCCACGCCCAGGCCCGGGCCTTGGAGGCCAGAATCGAGGAAAAAGACGCTGCCAGACGCGCCACCCCGACGCTGGGCGCCGCCTTCCGCAAGCCGGTAACCCTGGAATTCCGGGAGGCCAACTTGCGTGCCATCTTCGAAGTCCTCTCCCAGACCACCGGCATCAATTTCATCTTCGATCGTGACGTGCGGCCGGATCTGCGCGCCACCCTGTTCGTCAAGAACACCTCCATCGAGGACGTGATCAACCTGCTTCTCGTCACCAACCAACTGGAAAAACGCGTCCTCAACGAAAACACCGTACTCATCTATCCCAACACACCGGCGAAAGCGAAGGAGTACCAGGAGCTTGTGGTGAGAATGTTTTATCTCACCAACGCCGACGTCAAACAAACCCTGAACATGATCAAGGCGGTGGTCAAGACACGGGACGTCTTCATCGATGAGCGGCTTAATCTGCTGGTGATGAAGGACACCCCCGCCGCCATCCGGCTGGCGGAAAAGCTGATTGCCGCACAGGACCAAGCCGAACCGGAAGTAGTGCTGGAAGTCGAGGTGATGGAAGTCAAGCGCAACCGCCTCCTCGACCTGGGCATTCAATGGCCCAACCAGTTCACGGCGCTGAATCTCGCCACGCAGAACGTGCAGACCTTCCAGGGTGGGGTCAACGTCGTCACCACGCCGGTCCAGGCGCAGAACGTGGTCACCGTGGACACGCTGCGCAACCTCACCGGGGCACAGGTGGCCGTCTCCCCCAACCTGCAGCTCAATCTGAAAAAGGAGGACGGGGATGCGCAGATCCTCGCCAATCCCCGGATTCGCGTGCGGAACAAGGAAAAGGCCCGGATTCACATTGGGGAGCGGGTGCCCGTGATCACCACCACCACCACGGCCAATGTGGGTGTGTCCGAATCGGTGAACTACCTGGATGTGGGCCTGAAGCTCGATGTGGAGCCCCTCATCTCCTTGGACAATGAGGTCAGCATGCGGGTGGGCCTGGAAGTCTCCAGCATCGTGCGCGAGATCCGCAGCCAAAGCGGCAGTCTCACCTATCAGGTGGGCACGCGCACTGCCACCACGGTACTGCGCTTGAAAGACGGCGAGACCCAGGCCCTTGCCGGCTTGATCAGTGATGAAGACCGCCAGAATGCCAGCAAGGTGCCCGGGCTGGGGGACCTGCCGCTGCTGGGCAGACTGTTTTCCTCCCAGCGGGATGAAACCGCAAAAACCGAAATCATCCTGCTCATCACCCCCCGCATCGTGCGCAACCTCGTCCGGCCGGAAATGGCGGCCATGGAATTCCCCGCTGGCACCGAGGCCGCTGTGGGCGGCGCGTCGCTCGAGCTGCGTCCCGTGGGGCGCAAAGCGGTTTCCCCTGCCGGCTCCATTGCGCCGGCAGACGAGTCGGCGGAGACACCTTCTCCCCCTGTCACCGTGGTACCGCCTACGGGAAGCCAATGAGCAGAACGTCTTTGGCAGGCGGCTTCACCCTGATCGAGATGGTCATCACGGTGGCCATCGTGGGTCTGCTCGCCTCCATCGCCGTGCCCATGGTGGAGCTCGCGGTCAAAAGGGGCAAGGAGGTGGAGCTGCGCGGCGCCTTACGGGAAATCCGCACCGCCATCGATGCCTACAAAAAGGCATGGGATGAGGGGCGCATCGAAAGGAAGGTGGGGGACAGCGGCTATCCGCCACGGCTGGAAATCCTGGTGGAGGGGGTCGAGGATGCCAAAAGTCCGAACCGTTCCCGGCTTTATTTCCTCCGCCGCCTGCCCCGGGATCCCTTCGCGCCTGCCTCCCTTACGCCAGCGTCCGCCACCTGGGGCAAGCGCTCCTACGCCAGCCCGCCGGACGCCCCCAGCGAGGGAGCAGATGTGTTCGATGTCTATTCCCTGAGCAGTGAAGTGGGTCTCAATGGCGTTCCTTACCGGGAGTGGTGAATGGCGAGCGCAACAGAGCGGGGATTCACCCTCATCGAACTGCTGCTGGTGCTGGCCATCATCGCCACTTTGCTTTCGCTGGCCCTTCCCCGCTACTTCCACAGTGTGGAACGCGCCAGGGAAGCGGTGCTGCGGCAAAATCTGGCAACACTGCGCGATGCCCTGGACAAGTATTACGGTGACACGGGCCAATACCCCAACAACCTGCAGGACCTGGTGACGCGCAAATACCTGCGCGCCATCCCCGTGGACCCCATCACCGAAAGTTCGATGACGTGGATCTCCATCCCGCCCGACGACCCGGCCGAGGGCGGGATCCGCGACGTGCGAAGCGGCGCCCCGGGCAACGGTTCCGATGGCACCCCCTACGCTTCCTGGTAGACGCACACGATGCAGGCAAGGGGGTTCACCTATCTCGGCGTACTCCTCGTGGTAGCCATCCAGGGCGCGGCCCTCGCCGCCGCCGCCACTGTCTGGCACACGCTGAACAAGCGGGAAAAAGAAGCGGAGCTTTTGTTCATCGGCCATCAGTTCCGCCAGGCCATCGGCTCATACTACCGAAGCACGCCGGGCGGCGTGGGCCAGTACCCCAAAAGACTCGAGGATCTGCTCCTGGATCCCCGCCACACCGGCACCGTGCGCCACCTCCGCCGTCTCTGGCGCGACCCCATGACCGGCAAAACCGAATGGGGACTGCTCAGGGACGCATCCGGCGGCATCGTGGGGGTTTTCAGTCTGTCCACCGATCCCCCCCTCAAGACCGCCCATTTCGATGCCGCCGACCGCAACTTCCAAGGTCAGACGAGCTACGCCGGCTGGCAGTTCATCTACGAACCCTCCTCCCCCGAAACGCCACGCGGCCCCCGTTCCGTGGGAGCCAATCTGCGCGCAGGAGAGGACTGACGCCGGCAACGCTCATCCGACGAGCCTGCACGGCCTCCTCCCTTTCAGTCTTCGCCAAGAAAGGACTTGCCAGGCGGGGGCGTGCGGGTGCGCGACGCCGGGCGCGTGGCAGGGGGCGGATCCGTGGTGCCAGGAGGGGCCATCGGCGTCACGGGCGGCCTGGTCGGGGACGGGTGCCCCTCCGACAGGCAGGAAAAGGATGCGTGACGCGCCTGCGAAAGGACGGTCGGAGAGAACCAGCTCACCCTGCTCATCCCAGCCCCCGTAAATCTGGCCGTTGGCCGCCGTCCAGACCAAAGTGCCCGCCAAAACAAGGGACCGACAGACGAGACGCGCGCTCATGTTCAGTGCGCATGTCCTCCGGCGCCGTGCGCCTCATCCACGGCGAGGACTTTTCGTACAAAGGGGTCGTATTCCCGATCGCCGAGATCGGCGCCATCGATGTACTCATAATCTGCCGCCCGTGCCAGATCTGCGCGGGGCCAGTCCCTGCCGGGCAGGGCACGCAGCTCGAGAAGTCGCAGACGGTAGGCGTGGTGACGGTCGCGGCGGGAAACCTCCACAGGCAGTTTCTCCTTTTCCAGCCAGATCACCTCGATGCGCTCTTCGCCCACCTGCCCGCGGTAACGCGTTGCCTGCCTCCCGTTGAACGAGGCCGACCCCACCCGCCGCAGGGAGGTGAGGAGACGCTCATCGATGATGGTGTTCAAAACCTCCCAGGCTGGCGCCCGTCTTTGAGTGCGCAGCTCACCCGGGGTATATGCAATCAGCTTGCGCTCGTCATGAAAGATTCGCTGCCAACTGACCTCTCCCCCGTCATCGCGCTCCCAGAGTTCCACATAGGCCCCCCGGCCCAGTTCCACCTGTCTTACCCCACGCACGAAATACCAGCGGCTCACCCGCCCGCTTCCGTGCCCTGAACCACGGCTCTCCTCGTACTTGGCGGCCAGGGGCACGAAGGCAGGCGCGGCTTCCCCTTCGGCACCGTGCACGGCCAAGGCAGCAAGCCCTAGCACAGAACCCAGCAACAACCCCATGAAAGCTCTGCGTTTCATCATGCGAATACCTCACCCCAATGAAAAAAGACCGGCACGGTCGTGACCGTGCCGGTTTCCACTGCCCGTCGCCTCAGCGGCGGCCCCGCTCTTCCTTCAGATTGAACGCCTCACGCATGACGTGGAAGATCCAGTTCTGCTCCATGCTGCCGCGCACCAGGTGCGCCATCGGCCCCGAGGCAAAAACAGGCACGTCCTCACCCGCGTGGGTTTCCGAGGACAGCGGCACTGTGGCTTCCTGCAGGAAATTGAGTGCCGTGGTGTCCACACCCGTCAGGTCGGGCCGTTTCTGACCGGTGGCAATGGCGTCACGCCAGCCCGGACCGTTCGCATAGCCCAGCGTGGTATAGGGCAGCCCCAGCCTGTCTTTATCCAGGGTGACCGGATCGCCATCAATCTCCGGAACGCCCGCCACGAGGCCGAGAATGTTGTTGCCACGGTGCGGGTAGCCGGCAATGGTGAAGGTGTGGCTGTGGTCGGCGGTGACGATGATGAGGGTGTCCTCCGGATCGGTCATCTCATAGGCTTTCTTCACCGCGCGTGCCATTTCGATGGTGTCGAGAAGGGCGCGCTTGGCATTGCCGGCGTGGTGGGCATGGTCAATACGCCCCCCTTCCACCATCAGGAAGAACCCTTTCGGATTCTTCTGCAGCATTTTGATGGCCTTTTCCGTCATCTCCGTGAGGGAGGGTTCACCGGCCCTGTCGTTGGGACGATCCGCCTCATACTGCATGTGGCTGGGTTCGAACAGGCCGAGCAGGTACTCGGTGTTGGACGGATCGGCCATGTCAAAGCCGGCACGGTTCCACACGTATTTCGCCCCGGCGCCGCGGGTGCTCACCCATTCCGCAGTGAGGTCGCGGCCGTCATTGCGCAGACCTTTCTTGCCGTATTCCGGCTCGGTCACGGTCTTGGGCAGGAAGTAGGTGCGGCCACCCCCCAGGGCCACCTTGAGGCTCTTCTTCACCTCGTTCGGCAGTTCGATTAACTGGCGGGCAATGTCCTTCACGCCACAGCCGGCAGGCTGGTTGGAATCCGCCTCCCAGTCACGCACAGGTGTGTGGGCATACGTCGCCGCGGGCGTGGCGTGGGTGATCCGAGTCGTCGTCACCACACCAGTGGACTTGCCCACTTTCGCCGCAAGCTCCAGGATGGTGGGCAGGCTGTTCGCCGCCACCACGTCAGCGTTGCACTCATAGCGCGCCGTCAGGTGGTTGACGGACAACATGCCTTCGCGGGCTTTGTACCCGGTCACCATGGCGGTCATGGTCGGCGCCGAGTCAGAGGTCTGCTGGTCCCAGGAATAAGTCTTGGACAGAGCAACATAGGGGAAGGTCTCGAAGAACAGACGATTCTCTTCGCCCGGCTGCCCCCTCATCTGCCCTTCAAGAATACGGGCGGCAGTGACAGTGGACACCCCCATGCCGTCACCCACGAACAGGATGACGTTTTTCGCCTTGCGCTCGTTGGCATGCAGCCGCTTGGATTCCCGGATGAACTGATTCCCCGCTTCGTACCACTGCTGCACCGACTCCGGCCCCTGGACGGCCGGGGTGGCAGCCATGGCGGGCAGCATGGAACCCCCCAGCATGGCGGCCGCAACGGCGACTGCGACAGCTTTCTTTGTAAACGCATGCATGATTTTTCCCCTTTCGTGAACAGATGGACTCTCCTGCGGCGGGTTCCCCCAACCGCGTGGCTCAGGGTAAAGGCAGCCCGTGACAGGGCAATGAAGAGTTGGTGACGGAGTAGAATACCCGCCACCTCCTTATGGCAACGATCCTCCTCTGCACCCTCAACGCCCGGCATGCCCATGCGTCCCTGGGCTTGCGCTACCTGCTGGCCAATCTAGGCTCCCTGAAGGATAGGGCCGCGCTGCTGGAATTCACCATCCAGCGGCCCGCAGCGGAGGTGGTGGAGGCCATCCTGGAACACACGCCGCAGATCGTGGGTTTCGGCGTCTACATCTGGAACGTCGAGGAGACGACCCGTGTCGTGGCAATGTTGAAGCGCGTCGCACCCGAGGTCACCATCGTGCTGGGCGGCCCAGAGGTAAGCCATGAGACGGAAGAGCAGGACATCGTGGGGCTCGCCGATTACGTGATCACCGGCTGGGGCGAGCTGAGTTTCCGCCGGTTGTGTGAGGACCTGATCCAGGGCAGGGCGCCGGCAGGGAAAATCATCGCCGGCGAGGAACCACCGCTTGGCGCGTTGCGCTTTCCCTATGCCTTCTACACCGATGAGGACATCGCCCATCGTTTTGTGTATGTGGAGGCTTCCCGCGGCTGTCCCTACCGCTGTGAATTCTGTCTGTCGGCCCTGGACAAAACGGCCTGGCCCTTTCCGCTCGATGCCCTGCTCGGTGAGCTCGACATGCTGCATCGGCGCGGCGCCCGGCATTTCCGCTTCGTCGATCGCACCTTCAATCTCAACCCACGCACGAGCCTCCGCATTCTGGAGTTCTTCCTCGAGCGGCTGGATGAGAGGCTTTTCCTCCATTTCGAAGTGATCCCGGATCACCTGCCGGATGCCCTCCGGGCGGCCCTTGCCCGTTTCCCCGCTGGCAGCCTGCAACTGGAGATCGGCGTGCAGAGCTTCAATCCGCAGGTGCAGGCGCTCATTTCCCGCCGGCAGGACAATGCCAGGACAGAGACCAATCTGCGCTGGCTGCGCCAGCACACCCAGGCCCATCTGCACGTGGACCTGATCGTGGGTCTGCCGGGGGAGGACATGGCCAGTTTCGCCGCCGGATTCGACCGTCTGGTGACGCTCCGTCCCCACGAAATCCAGGTGGGGATGCTCAAACGCCTGCGGGGTGCCCCCATCTGCCGGCATACGGAAGCCTTCGGCCTGCGCTTTTCTCCGCATCCGCCCTACGAGATCCTGGCGACCGACCGCATCCCCTTCGCCGACATGCGGCGGCTCGCCCGTTTCGCCCGCTATTGGGATTTGATTGGCAACTCGGGCCGCTTTCCCCACACCCTGCCCCTTCTGCTCGGCGAGTCCCCTTTTGCCCGTTTCCTCGCCTTCACTGACTGGCTTTGGCAAGCCACCCGGCAAACCCATGGCTTCGCCCTGGAACGTCTCTTCGACCTCCTGCACCGGGGACTTCCCGCGGTCCTGCACCTCAACGCCGCTGAGGTGGAGGCCGCGCTTGCTTTGGACTACCGCACAAGCCGCGCCCATGGCACGCCAGCCTTCCTGCGCGGCTGTCGGCTGCCGGCTGCCGACTGGGATACACGCCGCGCCCGCCAGCTCCGCCATCAGCAGGCGCAGCAGGTGGGCAAGAACTGATCCCTGCGCAAGTCGCCGCCCGACGCAGAGGGTGACGCAAAAAAAAACCCACGCGTCGTCCGCAGGACGAGACGTGGGCCAGGAGGCGCAGAGGATGAGTCCGTTTGACGCCCGGGCTGCCGCAGCCGGCTGGCCACGGAAGCCGGGCAGGAAACGGGAGCGGCAGAGGCTCTGCCACCCGAACGGGTCACCCAAACCCGTTCGTCCCGACCCCGAACGGGCGTTCGTTGCCGGATGGCGAAATCATCCCCAAAACGCCGCCGCGGCGGAATCCGACCAAGGGTATATGCCGAAAGTTATAGCTCTGTGACGCCCAGTCACACGATCAGTGACGGGAGGTGGGATTGGCGAAGGGCATGAGGTTCACGTAATAGCCCGCCAACCCCTGCAGAAGGTGCATGCGACGCCCTTCCCGCAGCAGACGCTCGAACGCTTCGGCGTCGAGGGGCCGGCTGAAGGAATAGCCCTGGATTTCATTGCACCCCTGGGCACGCAGGAAAGCGAGCTGGGCCTCGGTCTCCACCCCCTCCGCCAGCACGTTCAGGCGAAGATTGCACGCCATGGCGATGATGGCGCTGACGATGGCCGCGCCATCGGAATCGAGGGTGATGTCGCGGACGAAGCTTTGGTCGATTTTCAGGGTGTGGATGGGCAATCGCTTGAGGTAGGAAAGCGAGGAATAGCCTGTCCCGAAATCGTCGATGGAAATGTGCACGCCCAGCTCCCGCAGGCGGTTGAGGGCCGCGGCGTTGGCTGCGCTGTGCTCGAGAAGCAGCTCCTCGGTGATTTCCAGCTCCAAAAAGGATGACGGAAGGCCGGTTTCCTCGAGCACGCTGGCAACCAGCGCCGCCAGATCCCGTTGCAGGAACTGGCGGACGGAGAGATTCACCGCCACCCGCACCGGCGGCAATCCCTTGTCCTGCCAGGCGCGGTTCTGACGACAGGCCTCCCGCAGGACCCACTCCCCCACCGGGAGGATGAGCCCCGTTTCCTCGAGAAGAGGCACGAATTCATCCGGCGCGATGAGGCCCCGCTCGGGGTGACGCCAGCGCAACAGCGCCTCGGCGCCGATCACGTTGCCGCTTCGCAGATCCACCCGCGGCTGGTAGTGGAGGATGAACTCCTCCTTCACCAGGGCGCGACGCAGGGCGTTTTCCAATAGCAGCCGCTCCCGCGCGCGGGTATTCATTTCCGGAACGTAGAACTGGTAATTGTTGCGCCCGCAATCCTTGGCCCGGTACATCGCGGCATCCGCATTGCGCAGCAGCGTATCCAGATGCTCGCCGTCGTCCGGATAGAGGGTGATGCCGACGCTGGTGGTGACGAACACCTCGTGCCCGTGCAGGGTGAAGGGCTGGCTGAAACTGTCGATGATTTTCTGCGCCACCACCGCCGCCGCCTGACGGTCCTCCACATCCTCCACGATCACAGTGAATTCATCGCCCCCCAGGCGCGCCACGGTATCGCACTCCCGCACACAGCCCTTGAGCCTTTCCGCCGCAATGCGCAGCAATTGATCGCCTGCGTTGTGGCCCAGGGTATCGTTGATCGCCTTGAAGCGATCCAGATCGAGAAAGAGCACCGCGAGCCGCTGGTGATAACGGTCCGCCTGCGCCATGGCGTGGCTCAGCCGGTCGCGGAAGAGGGCGCGGTTGGGCAGGTCAGTGAGGGCGTCGTGATGCGCCATGTGGCGCATCGCCCGCTCGGTGCGTTTGCGTTCTTCGAGATCGTGACGCAGTTGCTCGTTCGCCCGCTTGAGCTCCTGGGTGCGCTGCGCCACCTCCCTTTCCAGCGCCTCATTGGCGTCGCTCAAGGCCGCCTGGGCCTGCTTCAGCTGACGCACCAGGGGCAGCCAGCGCCAGAACCCCAGGGCGAGCAACAGGTTGCCCAACACCCAGGCGCCATAACGCGTCACCTCGGTGAATTCGGGAAAGGGCGCCACCCACAGCGAGTCCCTGCCGTCACCAAACCCCAGGTTGAGAACGTCGCCAAAGAGGACGATGAAAAGTCCGGTGAGCAGCATGCCCCAGCCCGGATGACGGGACAGATCGGGCTCACGCCGGCTCATCCAGAGAAGCGCCAGGGCAATGGCCAGCACCACCGCCACCTTGAGCCCCTTCAGTGCCAGCACTTCGTTTGGCAACACAAACGCCTCCTCAAGGCGTTGCCGCTTGCTTGTCCACCGGATGCGGACGGCGGCTTGTCATTCTCGTGTAGCTGCGCCCCCTGCCGGATTACAGCTTGGGCCGTCCCTCGTGGGCATAGAGCTGATCACGCTTGTTTTGACAGACGAGACAGCGGGCCGCCGCGGGGTTGGCCAGGAGACGATCGTAACCAATGGGCGCGCCACAGTCCACACACACCCCATAGGTACCCTGGGCCAGCCGCGCCCGCGCCGCCTCCAGCTCGCGCAGCTCGCGGATGTGGCGGTCGATCATCGCCGCCCCCAGATCGGCCAGCATGTCGGCCACCGATTCCTCCCCGACGTCGGTCACCTGACCGGCAAGCTCGATGTAATGCTGCTCGCCGGAGCGCTCCAGTTCATCGCGCACCTCCTCGAGCAGGCGCTGGTATTCCTCCTGCAGACGTTTTTCCAGGGTTTGCAGTTCTTTCTTGGTCAGCACGGACATGGCGACTCTTCCCGTTGTTCGACAAAAACCGCCCCATTCTCGACCGGCGCGCCGGAAAATTCAACCGTCTTCCGCGCCACTGCCCCAAAGCCCAGCCGGCGCCTTGACGCCAACGATCATGGCGCCTCGCCGCCCCGGATGATGATCACTGCGATTCGCCGTGATCCATTCCCTCCCCTCTGCGGCAGGGGTAAGGCAGACAGGAAAACGCCTTGCGTTGTTTCACGTTAAAATACGACTTCTTTGCCCCGGTAGCTCAGTGGATAGAGCAACCCCCTCCTAAGGGGTAGGTCACACGTTCGATTCGTGTTCGGGGCGCTTGGATTCCGCCTCCCGGCAATCACGCCGGTGCAGAAGTCCCGCTCCTCAAGGATTTTTCGCTTGCGCGTCCCGGAAAATCCTCCGTCATTTGCCCACCTCGTGTCCCTCCTGTGCCCGGCCTTTGACCTGAGCCGCCTTTCGGCTTACACCATGGACGGGTGAGGCGTAGGGGCCGATGCGCTGGGTCAACCGCGTGCGACCTTTGGGCATTTGCAGCGTCCCGCGGGGGAAACGGTGGCCGGGCCTCATCCCGAGCCTCACGCCTAAGCATCGGGGCGACTCATTCCTCCGCCACCATGGCGATGTAGCCCACCGGGCACTCATGCGCGCAGAGGCCGCAACCCTTGCAGTAGTCGTAGTCGAAGACATAGTGGCTGCCGTCGGCCGCGGGGGTCACTGTCTTGAGCACGGCGTTGTCGGGGCAGAGGGTGAAGCAGTTGTCGCAGGCCATGCAGTTGCCACAGGAAAAACAGCGCGCCGCCTCGGCCGCGGCGGCTGCCGCCTCGAGACCCCCCTGCACTTCCCGATCCCCGTGGCGCTGCGCCACCGGCACCACGCTGGCTTCCTGGCGCGGGGCATGATCGAAATAGTGGAGATTGAGGCGGGATGGCCCCACCACGGGACCCCGCGCCGAAGCGGCTTCGGCTCGCCCCAGCAGGCGGGCGATGGCCGCCGCCGCGCGTGCGCCGTCGGCGATGGCGCCCGCCACGGTGCCGAGACCCGGCCGGCAGTCGCCACCGGCGAAGAGGCGGCTACCCGCGGCGAGGCGGCCCTCCTCATCGATGCGCAGGAATTCGCGCTGTCCCAGCAATTTTTCCAGGCCCGCCTCGTCCACCACCTGGCCGATGGCGGGGATCACGTGTTCCACTTTCAGCACGGATTCCGTGCCTTCGAAGGCGTGCAGGCGCAGCCGTTCGCCTTCCCTGAGTTTCCGCGCGTGGACGAGCTCCACCCCCACCACCCGCTCCCCGCGCAGGATGAGCCGGCGCACCATGCGGTTTTCGTGGATGATGACGCCCTCTTCGACGGCCTGGGCGATTTCATCGGGGGCTGCGCGCATCCGCTCGTGCTCCGGCACATCACGAGCCGGGATGCGTTCATGGGTGATGAGGTGCACCGCCCGCACGCCCGCGCGCCGGAGAATGCGCGCCACGTCCACCGCCGTGTTGCCACCACCGATGATGGCCACCTCGTCCCACGCGGGCACCGCGCCTTCCGCGAGCCAATGGCGCAGCAGATCGAGGCCGTAATGGAGATCGCGGGGCACCGCGCCTTCGACGCTGAAGGGGCGGCTTTTCTGCGTGCCCACGGCAAGGAAGACGGCGGCATATTCCGCCTCCAGCTCCTCGAGGGAAAAATCCCGCCCCAGCCGCTCGTGGAAGCGGCATTCGATGCCCGTGGCCAAGAGCCGCGTGATTTCACCGTCGAGCACCGCGCGCGGCAGGCGGTAGGGCGGAATGGCGGTGCGGGGAATGCCGCCCGCCTGGTTGAGGGCTTCCAGCAGCACCGGCTGGATGCCGCGCCGCAGAAGCTGCCAGGCACAGGAAAGCCCCGCGGGGCCGGCGCCGACGATGGCCACGCGTGGCGCATCGGGGGGCGGCGAAGTCACCGGATAGGCCCAGTCGTGGGCAAGGGCGGCATCACCGAGAAAACGCTCCAGTCCGTGGATGTTGAGCGCCTGGTCGTAGCCGCCGCGATTGCACGCGGATTCACAGGGATGGGGGCAGACGCGGCCGGTGCTGGCGGGCAGGGGGTTGGCGGCAACGAGGAGCCGCCAGGCTTCTTCCGGATCCCCCCGCGCAAGACGGTCGATCCAGGCCTGGGGATCCTCGCCGGCAAGACAAGCCCCATGACAGGGCGCCACCCCGTGCACGTGAGTGGGGCGCTCGATGCGCCAGGTACCGGTTTTGAACGCTGTGGCCGTGCCCGGCAGGGCAAAGCCGCCGGGGGTGACGATCACGCCCATTGGCCCCCTCCCCGCCGCACGGTATCGGCGCTTTCCGTATCAAGCCCCCCGGCCGTGGCGCGCAGCCCATAGCGCTCGATATTGGCATCGGCCAGTGCCTGCAGATGGGCGAGCTCCTCCCGTGCCCGCGGGTCGTCGGCGAAGAGATGGGCAAAGCGGCCCTGCAGTTTCAGATACTCGGTCACCGGCTTGGGCTCTCTCAAAGGCAGCACGCCCACCACGGAACCCCTCTCCAGCTCCACCAGGGGAAAGAGCCCTGTTTCCACCGCCAGCCGCGCCACTTCGATGGACAGCGCTCCCTCGTGCCCCCAGCCCAGGGGACAGGGGGAATGCACAAGGAGGAAACTGGGTCCCGGCAGGGCGAGGGCACGACGGACCTTTTTGCGCACATCCGCCGGATAGGCCACGGAGGCGGTGGCGGCATAGGGGATGTGATGGGCGGCGATGATGCTGAGGATGTCCTTCTTCAGGTGGCGCTTGCCCATGCGCGCACGGCCCGCGGGGGAAGTGGTGGTGGCGGCGGCATGGGGCGTGGAGCTGGAGCGCTGGATGCCGGTGTTCATGTAGGCTTCGTTGTCGAAACAGACATAGAGCACCTCATGGCCCCGCTCCAGCATGCCGGACAGAGCCTGGAAGCCGATATCGAAGGTGCCACCATCACCGCCGAAGGCCAGCACCCGGGTGGATTTGCCCTGGGCCTTCAGGGCCGCCTCCATGCCGGCGGCCACGGCGCCGGTGTTTTCGAACAGGGAATGCAGCCAGGGCACACGCCAGGCGGATTCCGGCCAGGGTGTGGTGAAGATTTCCAGGCAACCCGTGGCGTTGGCAATCATCACATCGGGTCCTGCCGCTTCGAGCACCAGCCGCGCCGCCAGTGCCTGGCCGCAGCCCAGACAGGCGCGGTGACCGCTGGTCAGTCCGGAAAAGCGCGGCTGGTTGGCGCGCAGGGTGTCGAGGCTTACGGTCTCATTTGTCATGACCCGCCCTCCGGCAGTTTTTGCACATCGAGATCGAAAATGCGGAAAGGCCCCGGCCGCGGCGGCAGACTGGCGAGCAGCCGCGGCAGCAGATCGAGGGGCACGTCGCGTCCCCCCAGGCCCACGGCAAAGCCATGCACCTGCGGCGGCCGATCCAGCTCGGCCAGGGCGGCGCGCACCTCGGCGGTGACAATCCCCCCCGCGCCGGGGGAAATCGCCCGCTCCAGCACCACCAGACGCTCGAGCCCTGCTGCGGCCGCGCGCAGCGCCGCGGCGGGGAAAGGCCGGAAGCAGCGCAGATGCACAAGGCGCAAGGGACGGCAATCGGCATAGACCTCCCGCGCATCGGCGAGGGTGCCGAAAATGGAGCCGAGGGTGAGCACGCCGGTACGCGCTTCGCTGTCCCCTTCCATCCGCAGAAGGCCGCCGCTGGCGCGACCGGTCGCCGCCGCCCATTCCTCATCCACGCGGGGAATCACCTCCAGCGCAGCAAGCAGCGCCCGGTGATGCAGCTCGCGCATTTCCGCATAGTACTCGGGCCCCACCAGGGTGCCGAAGGTTTTCGGATGGAGGGGATCGAGGGCGCGGGCAAAGCGGTAGGGGGGCAGGAAACGGTCCACCACCTCCTGCTCCGGGAGTTCAATGGCCTCCAGGGTGTGGGTGAGGGTGAAGCCATCCACGCACACCATCACCGGCACTTCCAGGGTCTCGGCGATGCGGAAGGCCTGGATGGTGGTATCCACCGCCTCCTGGTTGTCGCTGCAGTAGAGCTGCACCCAGCCCGCATCCCGCATGGCCATGGAATCCTGCTGGTCGTTCCAGATGGAAAGGGGGGCCGACAGGGCACGGTTGGCCACCGTCATCACCAGCGGCACGCGCAGGCCGGCGATGTTGTAGAGCACCTCGCCCATGAGGAGCAAACCCTGGGAGGCCGTGGCGGTGTAGGCGCGGGAACCCGCCATGGCCGCGCCGAGCACCACCGAAGCGGCGGAGAACTCGCTTTCCACACTCACCAGCTCGCAGCTGGCGGCGCCGTCGGCCACCATTCTGGCGATGTGCTCCACGATGTGTGTCTGCGGCGTGATGGGATAGGCCGCCACCACCTGGGCGCGCGCCGCCACCACCGCCCGCGCGATGGCCTGGGAACCTTCAAGGGGCTGTCGCATGGATGCGCTCCCGCCAGCGTCCCGCCTCCACCGCCGCGGCGGCGGCTTCGATGAGGCGGAGATTCGCCTCAAGCACCGGCCCGCGGAAACGCGCTTTAAGGGCGCCCGCCAGGGCCGTCAGGGGCAGAAGACCGGTGAGTGTGAAAAAGGCGGCGGCAAGCGCCGTGTTGGGCACCGGCCGGCCCAGGTATTCCTGGGCAAGCCTTGTCGCGGGCAGCGCCACCGCCTCCACGCCCGCGGGTGGCTTTGCGCCATCCATCAGCACCGCGCCCCCTTCCTTGAGGCCGTCGAGCACGCCCGGCACGTGGAGGAGGGCCGGGTCCTGAATGATGAGAAAATCCGGGTGCAAAATCTGATTGCGGCGACGGAAGGGGAAACGGGCCAGGCGCACGAAGGCCGTCACCGGCGCCCCCCGTCGCTCGGCACCAAAAGCGGGGAAGGCCTGGGCATGCCAGCCCTCGTCGATGGCGGCAGTGGCGAGGAGATAGGCCGCCACCACGTTACCCTGGCCGCCCCGGCCGTGAATGCGGATTTCGATCACAGCTTGTGCCTCGGATACGCGTTTCGGCCCCGCCGGATGAGGCGCTCAGGACGTCTTCGCGCGGGGGGAAGGGCAAGCCGTGTTGTGCTCATGGCCATGGCCTGGCAGATTTGACGATAGCACCTCATGCTGCCACGGGATGCTGCAGGAAACAATGACCCGAAACATTGGCAACGAAATCACCGGGACGAAAATCGCGGAGTTGCAGGAGTGTGCGGATGAAACCCTGGCGATCCGGCTTGCCGAGCGGGGCTTCATCGTCCTACCCGAGTTTCTGCCCGCCGCGGAGGTGGCCGCCCTGCGGCGGGAACTCCTCGCCCTGCGCGCCGCGGGCGCTTTCCGCCCGGCCACGGTCTCCCGGCAGCAGCGGCTGGCGCCCACCATCCGCAGCGATCTCATCCACTGGATCGAGGAGGATGAGGCAGGCGAGGCCACGCGCGCCTGGTTTTTGCGGCTCGAGCGGCTGCGCAGAACCCTCAACCGCGTCGCTTTTCTCGGCCTCATGGAGCTGGAAGCCCATTTCGCCATCTACGAGCCGGGGGCCCGTTATGCGCGCCATCTGGACCGCTTCCGGGACAATGCCCGCCGCGTCGTGACCGCCATCCTCTATCTCAACGAAGACTGGCGCCCGGAGGATGGCGGCGCCCTGCGCCTGTGGCTGGACGAGGCCGGCAGGGAGGAATCCATCGAGGTGCTGCCGGCGGGGGGGACGCTGGTGCTCTTCTTGAGCGGCCGTTTCTGGCACGAGGTGCTGCCGGCGCGCCGCGCCCGACTATCCCTCACCGGCTGGTTTCTCGCCCGCCCTTGATGCGCCGGATGGCAGGCCGGCTGCCGGACGGGGCCGGCCCACCCTCGCGCGGCTGTCTTTTGGCCGTTGCGGGAGTGGCGGCGTCTTCCCCGGCGGCAGGGTGCGCCCTGCACCACCCCGCCCCGGTGGTGTGCGCCGCAGCAGACGGTAATGGGGCTTTTGTCGGTTGGGGATGGCGTGGTTGGCCATGTCTTCTCACCCTCTGGCGGGCCGCGCCGGTCTGGTCCACAATGGGCCCATGCGTCCAACGGTCCCGGCGCGCACCCGCGTCCTCATCATGGGGGCGGCGGGGCGCGATTTCCACAACTTCAACACCGTCTTCCGCGACCGGCCCGAATACGAGGTCGTGGCCTTCACCGCCACCCAGATTCCGGACATCGCCGGCCGCCTCTATCCCGCGCCCCTGGCCGGACCCCTTTATCCGGACGGCATTCCCATCGTGGAGGAGTGGGACCTGCCGCGACTGATCCGCGAGGAAGCCATCGACGAGGTGGTCTTCTCCTACAGCGACGTCTCCCATGAGCACGTCATGCACGTGGCCTCGCGGGTGCAGGCGCTGGGGGCGGGTTTTCGCCTCCTGCCCCCGCACCTCACCATGCTCAAAAGCCGCAAGCCCGTCATCAGCGTCACCGCCGTGCGCACCGGCTGCGGCAAAAGCCCCGTGGCCCGCCACCTCGCCGCCCTCCTTGATGCAGCGGGACTTGTCCCCGGCATCATCCGCCATCCCATGGCCTATGGCGATCTTGCCGCCCAGGCGGTGCAGCGCTTCGCCAGCCTCGCCGACCTCACCGCGCAACACTGCACCATCGAGGAGATGGAGGAATACGAGCCGCACCTTTTGGCCGGACACCGGGTCTATGCCGGCGTCGATTATGGACGCGTGCTCGCCCTAGCGGAAGCGGAGGCCGATGTCATCCTCTGGGATGGGGGGAACAACGACCTGCCCCTCATCGTCCCCGACCTCGACCTCTGCCTGGTGGATCCCCATCGCGCCGGCCACGAAACCGGTTATTTTCCCGGCGAGGCCAACCTGCTGCGGGCGCAGGTGGTGATCATCACCAAGGCCGACAGCGCAAGCCCCGCCCAGCTTGACACCGTGCGCGCCAGCATCCGGCGGGAAAACCCCCACGCCGTGGTCATCGAATCCGCCATGCCCCTCACCGTCGATGCGCCGCAGCATGTCCGGGGCAAACGGGCGCTGGTGGTGGAAGACGGCCCCACCCTCACCCACGGCGGCATGGCCTATGGTGCCGGCGTCCTCGCCGCCCGCCAACTGGGCGCCGCGCTGGTGGACCCGCGTCCCTTCGCCGTGGGCAGTCTGCGTCACGCCTTCGCCCAGTATCCCCACCTCGGTCCGGTGCTGCCGGCGCTGGGGTACAGCCCGCGGCAGATTCAGGAACTGGCGCAGACCCTTGGCGCCGCCGAGTGCGACGCCGTGGTGATTGCGACACCGGTTGACCTGTCGCGCCTGATGGACATCCCGCACCCGGTATGCCGGGTCCGCTACGAATATGCTGATCGCGGCGAGCCGACCCTCGCCGAAGTGGTGAAGCACTGGATGCGGAGCTTAAACGGCGCATAGCGGCGCGGGGGCCCGCGGCGATAAGAGGGCGAATCATCCTGATCGCTTCCATGAGCCGCGCTGCCCCGCCCCAAGGGGAGGGGATGAAACGCTTGGCGTGGTTTCACGTTAAACTAACGTCTCTTCGGGCCAGCAGGAATCCCCATGCAAGCGCACAACGACTACCTCGTGCTCACGGCGAGCGGCGATGACAGGGTGGGACTGGTGGAAGCCTTCACCGCCAGGATCACCGAAACCGGCTGCAACATCGAGCAAAGCCGCATGACCGTGCTGGGGGGACAGTTCGCCATCCTCATGCTGGTGTCGGGGCCGTGGAATGCCCTGTCGAAACTGGAGGGCCAGCTCGAATCCCTCGGCCGCCAGCTTGGCCTTGCTATCACCTACAAACGCACACGGCAGCGGGAGCAACGGGAGCCTACTCTGCCCTATCACGTGGAAGTGGTGGCCCTCGACCATCCGGGCATCGTGCACAAACTTTCCCGTTTCTTTGCCAGCCGCGGCATCAACATCGAGGAACTTTCCACCGACACCTACCCCGCCCCCCACACCGGCACGCGCATGTTCTCCGTGCACATGGACGTGGGAGTGCCGGCCAGCACCCACATCCCCGCCCTGCGCGCGGATTTCTTCGACTATTGCGACGATCTGAACCTGGACGCCACCTTCGAGCCCGTCCGGAGCTGACCATGGCCTCCGCCTGCACACCACGCCAGCCCGACCTCAGTGGGGTGGAGGTCGTGCGCCTCAAGGAGTCTCCTCCCGACTACCGCGCAGCCCTTGCCCGCGCCAACGAGGAGGCGGCGCGGCGTTTTGCCTCGCCCATGCTCCTCTCCTGGTATGACCGGGACCGGAATTTCGAAGCGCCGCAACACGTCTCCGAATGCCATGGACAGGCCGCGGTGCCCGGCTACGTGGATTACGCCCTGTCGCGGGGCGCGGTCCTGGCCATCGACTTCAACGACGGGCGCTTCGTTTTCTTCTACCGCGAGGCGCTGTAGGCCTCATTCGTATAGCTCGACACAGGTGCCGGTACGCGCCCGGGGATGCGGGCCGCAAAGCGCCACGATGCGCGCCGCCACCTTGCTCGCCGGCATGCCGATGCGGGCACCGGCATACTGCACCTGCATGTCGGTGGCCACTCGGCCGGGGCAGACGGCAAAGACCCGCACGCCGGCCGCCGCCACCTCCTGATCCAGGGCCTGGGTGAAGCCCACCACACCGAACTTGGTGGCGCTGTAGACGGCGAGTCCCCCCGCCGCGTAGAGCCCCACACCGGAAGCGACGTTGACGATGGTGCCCTGCCCGGCGCGCAGCATGAAGGGCAGGATGGCGCGGGTGACGAAACAAAGTCCCGTCAGGTTGACCGCCACCACCCGCGCGATGTCTTCGTAACGGGCTTCCTGGAACGGGCCGTGGCGCAGGATGCCGGCATTGTTGACCAGCACATCGAAACGGTTGAGGAAACGGGCGGCCTGCTCCACGAACTGGCGCACGCTGGCAGCGTCCGCCACATCCGCCGCCATGCCCCACACCTGCGCGGCGTCGAAGTGCATGAGCGCCCGCTCCACGCTCGCCTGATGCTGCGCGCAGAAGGCCACCCGCGCCCCCCGCGCAACGAAAGCCTCGACGGTAGCAAGACCGATGCCCCGCGCCCCGCCCGTCACCACCACACCCCTGCCGGAAAACGCCTCCATCCCTGACCCCCGATTCCCCCGCTCAAGGCGAGTGGCAAAGAATAAAGGCACACGTCCGGCGGCGGCAGCTATGGACTGCCCGGCCTGTTGCAGTAAAATGCCGGGTTTTCACAGCATTTGTCACCTGCCCGGGGACAGACAGGCCCATGATGGACATTCCTGAGAACGAATCCTCCCTCTTCGACGAAGCGGCCGCGGCGGTGGTGGACCTCGGCAACCGGATGATGGACCGGAACAAGGACGCCGACCCGTGGGACGTCGCCTCCGGCCTGCTCGCCGGCGCCATCCAGTACTGGCTGTACGCGCACCAGCCGTGCACCGATCCCTATTGCGAATCCTGCGCCGAGGTGGCGACGGCGGAGCAGCGCATGAAGCTGCTCCTGGAAGAAACCAAGGAATTCGCCGAGGAAAGCGATTACTACCACAGCCCCACCGACGCCAACGTGGGGCGGGCCTGAGGCCTCCACCCTCAGCTTAAGGGTCTGAGCACCCCATCCTCCAGGGCGAGCACCCGCTGCATGCGCGAGGCGAGCTCCCCATCATGGGTGACGATGACGAGGCTCAAGCCCAGCCGGTCGTTAAGCCCCAGCATCAAATCCAGTACGCCCGCCGCTGTTTTCCGGTCCAGATTGCCGGTGGGCTCGTCCGCCAACACACAGGCCGGCTGTGTCACCAGGGCGCGCGCCACCGCCGCCCGCTGACGCTCCCCACCTGAGAGCTCTCCCGGTTTGTGGCTCAAGCGATGGGCAAGCCCGACCTGCGCCAGCATCTCCGCCGCCTTCTGCCGCGCCACCGCGAGCGGGGTGCGGCGGATGAGTAGCGGCATCATCACATTCTCGAGCGCGGTGAATTCCGGCAGCAGATGGTGGAACTGATAGACGAAGCCCAGGGCCTCGTTGCGCAGTCGTCCCCGGTCGGCATCGTTCAAGGCCTGCATGTCGCGGCCGAGGATGCGCACCTCACCCCGGTCCGCCGCATCCAGGCCGCCCAGCAGGTGTAGGAGCGTGCTTTTGCCGGAACCGGAAGCACCGACGATGGCCACCCGCTCACCCCGCCGCACTTCCAGATTCACATCCACCAGCACCGGCACCTCCACCCTGCCCTGCCAATAGGATTTGGCCAGCCCGCGGCAGCTCAGCACCAGCCCGGCATCTTTCGCGGAGTCATTCATAACGCAATGCCTCCGCGGGATTGGTGCGCGACGCCCGCCAGGAGGGATAGAGGGTCGCCAGCAGCGACAGCACGAAGGAAACCGTCGCGATGGCGACCACATCCCAGGTCTGCACCTGCGAGGGCAATTCGGAGATGTAATAGACATCCTTGGCCAGGAAATGCACGCCGAACAGCCGCTCGATGGCCGGCACCACCACGTCGATGTTGGCGGCAAGCAGCACCCCGCCCACCACGCCGGCCACGGTGCCCACCAGACCGATGAGCGTGCCCTGGACGATGAAGATTTTCATGATGCTGGCCGGAGTGGCCCCCAGGGTGCGCAGGATGGCGATGTCCGCCTGTTTGTCGGTGACCACCATCACCAGGGTGGAGACGATGTTGAAGGCGGCCACGGCGACGATGAAGAACATGATCACGAACATCACCCGCTTCTCCATCTGCACGGCGCGGAAGAAGTTGGCGTTCTGCTGCGTCCAGTCGCGGATGAGGAGGTTGCCCGGCAGAGCCACCGCCAGTTGCCGGCTCACCTCAGGAGCGGCGAAAAGATCGGCGAGCTTGAGCCGCACCCCCGACACCGCATCGCCCATGCGGTAGAGCCGGGCGGCATCCTCCATGTGCACGAAGGCAAGCCCGGCATCGTAGAGATTCATGTCCACCTCGAAAATGCCCACCACGGTGAACTGCTTGAGCCGCGGCAGAATGCCCGCGGGCGTGACATTGCCCTGCGGCGCGATTACCGTCACCTTGTCGCCAAGCCGCACGCCCAGGGCATGGGCAAGCTCCACGCCGAGGATGATGCCGAATTCGCCTGGCTTGAGATCGGCAAGCCGGCCCTGCTTCATGTGCCGGCCGATGTCTGCCACCTCGTCCTCTCGCTCCGGCAGGATGCCGCGGATCAGCGCCCCCTGCACCGCCTGGTCGAAGGCCAGCATGCCCTGCCCCAGGATGTAGGGGGCCGCGCCCTTAACCTGCGGGTGCGCCCGGGCCGCCTCCATGACCTGGCGCCAGTCGGCAAGCAGGCCACCGAAGCTCGATATCTCCACGTGCGAAGCCACCCCCAGGATGCGGGCCCGCAACTCCTGCTGGAAGCCGTTCATCACCGAAAGCACCGTGATGAGGACGATGATGCCCAGGGCGATGCCCAGCATGGAGATGAGGGAGATGAAGGAAATGAAGTGGTTGCGCCGCTTGGCGCGGGTATAGCGCAGGCCGACGAAAAGCTCGTAGGGCGTCACGGAGCAACACCGGGCAAAAACACGGAGCGGCAGTGTGCCACAGCCCCGGCACCCTTGGCCAGCCGGCCGCCTCCCGCTACGAGCAACCGGGCCCCTGAACCCCCTTAAGTTTTGTTTTTGACGGACGATAAAGACTTTAAGACAATAATATCCCTTTTTTCGACGATACCTCACCGCCTTGGAGAAAAACCGTGATCTCTCATAGCCATAGTGTCCGCCTGAGCCTCTCCGAATTCCTGCTGCCCCCCATCGAGGACGGCCTGGTGATGGGCGCCCGCTCCCCCATCGGCCATGTCGCCATGAGTCGCGCCCTGTCCCTGCTCAGCACCACGCCCTACCGCCGCGTGCCAGTGGAGGACGATGTGGTGAGCGACATCCTGGTGCGGGAGGCCATTCTGCGCAAACTGGATGAGCAGGAACTGGTAAGCCTGGTCCTGCGCCATGTGAAACCCTTCATGGCGGCGGACGAAATCCTCCACCTCAAGCTCGAAGTCACCACGCATCTGGACATCCAAGCATTATGAACGCCAGCTACGACCCCCGCGCCGCCGACTGCCTGGTGGATGCCTGTGTTGCAGTCGAGACGGAAGCCCGCTACCGGGACCTTCCCCCCGCCCCCAGCGACCGCATCTTCGCCGTCATGGAAAACGGCCAGTTGCTCGGCATCGTCAGCGAGCGTCAGGCGGCGCTCTTTCCCGACCGCATCTTCGCCGATCTTTTGCTGCTACGCCAGCCGCCGACAGTGGCTGCCACCACCAGCCTGGAGCAGACCCTGGCCAGGCTGGAAGAGGGACCCTGGGACAGCCTGCCGGTGACCAACGATGAGGGCACCTTCATCGGTGTGGTCACGAGGCTGTCGGTCTTCCGCTGCCTGCTTCAGCGCGAACAGGCCAGCCGCGAACGGCTGGCCTCGACAATCCGCCTGCTGGAAGAGGAGCTCACCCATCACCGCATGGCGGCGGCGGTGTTCGAAGCGACCAGCGAGGGCATCCTGGTGACGGACGCCCAGGCGCGCATCCTTTACGTCAACCGCGCCTTCGTGGAAACCACCGGCTACACCCTGGAAGAAGTCGCGGGCAAAACACCCCACGTTCTCTCCTCCGGCCGGCATGATGAGGGTTTTTACCGCGCCATGTGGGGGAAGTTGCTGAGCGAAGGCCGCTGGAGCGGCGAAATCTGGAACCGGCGCAAGAACGGCGAGGTGTATCCGGAATATCTGCACATCGATGTCATCCGCGACAAGCACGGTCAACCCCATCGGTACGTGGGTGTGTTTTCGGACATGAGCCGCGATCAGGAAGTCCAGCGACAACTCTACGATCTGGCCTTCCACGATCCCCTCACCGGCTTGCCCAACCGTGCCCTCTTCCGCGAACGCCTGACGGCCGCCATCGGGCACGCCCAGCGGACGAAAGAGCGCTTCGCCGTGATGTTCCTCGACCTGGACCGGTTCAAGGAGATCAACGACGCCTTGGGCCACTCGGCCGGGGATGCCCTGCTGCAGGAGGTGGGTCAGCGCCTGCGGAGTACGCTGCGGGAGTCGGACACCGTGGCGCGCATGGGCGGAGACGAATTCACCCTGATTCTGTGTGGGATGGAACACGAAGGCGATTCCCGCACCGTGGCGCGCAAGGTGCTCGCTGCCTTCGATCGGCCGTTCCAGCTGGCAGACCGCGAACTGCGGGTAAGCGCCAGCATAGGCATCGCCTGTTTCCCCGATCACGGCGACAATGCCGAAACCTTGATGCGCCACGCGGACACCGCCCTGTATGCGGCCAAACAGGGCGCAGGTAGCCGCTGGTGCGTTTTTGAACCCGGCATGGGGCGCCGCGCCAGCGAACGACTGGAACTCGCCAACGCGCTGCGCGCCGCGCTGGACTCGGGGGAGGGGCTGCACCTTGCCTGGCAGCCGCAGGTGCATCTTGGCGATGGCAGGGTTGTAGGCGTCGAGGCCCTGGCCCGCTGGGTGCATCCCCGGCTGGGACCCATCAGCCCCGCCCGCTTCATTCCGGTGGTGGAGGAGACGGGGCTCGCCCCCAAGTTCACCGCCTGGCTGATCGAAGCGTTCTGTGGCGACCTGAAGACCCTGCTGCTGACACAACCCCAGGACTCCCTGCAATTCGCGCTCAATTTCTCCGCGCGCAGCCTGCACGAACCCCTACTGCCAGACATCTTGGGTGAACAACTGGGACGCATCGCCCTTCCCCCCGGCAGGGTGGAAGTGGAGATCACCGAATCCAGCCTCATGGGAGAGGATAGTGTCCAGGTCAGGACCCTGCAGCGCCTGCATGAACTGGGCGTACAGCTGGCAGTGGACGATTTCGGCACCGGCTATTCCAATCTGGCTTATCTGCTGCGTTTCAGCGTGGACCGGCTGAAGATCGACATGGGCTTCGTGAGCGGAATGGAGCACAACGTCCACAACCGCAAGCTGGTGGAGGCCATCATCCGCATGGCCGAAAGTCTGGAGATAGAGGTGATCGCCGAGGGCGTGGAGAGCGAAACGCAACGGCAGATGCTGCTGCAGATGGGCTGCCGCAAGGCCCAGGGATATCTCTTCGCACGGCCGATGGTGATGGCCGAGTTCATGCACTTTTTGGGGGCCCGCTAGCCGTCTGTCGAAAAACGCCTTGGGCCGCTTGCCTCTCCCCGCGTTGAGGGCGGGGGATGCGCAACAGACTGCTAGCGGACGATGCTTGGTGAGTTGGAGGAAATGATCATGTTACCTAGACTGACGCTGCAAAACCGCATCTGGCTGTGGGCCGCCTTTGCCACCGCGGTCTTTTATGCCGCTATCGGCGTGGGCTGGCTGGCTCTGGACCAGGTGATTGACCTGGCACAATCGCCCACCACGGACAGCATCGCATCCATGCTGGCCGTGCGCGACCAGGCCCGCCTCTTGTTCGTAGTGCTCGCCGTGGTCGCCGCCATCGTGGGCACGGGCATGGGGCTGGCCGCCCTGCGTCGCCTGCATTCCGGACTGAAACAGGCCATGTACGCCGCAGACGCCATTTCCGAAGGACGCCTCGACCATGAGGTGGATTGTCGCGGCACGGATGAAATGGCCCAACTGGCGAGCCACATCGCCTCCATGCGGGACCATCTGCGTCGCTTGGTGCAGGAGATCAAAAGCCAGATGGGATTGTTGACGGAGACTTCGCCCGCATTGCAGGCGGCAGCTGACGACAATGCACGCGTGATCACCACGCTGGTCCGGGAAATTCACGACGTGGGCGCGCTGGTGGGGCAATTACAACACACCCTGGGCGAAGTGGCCGAACGCACGGCCCGGGCGCGGGAGCTCACGGAACGCACCAGTGAAACCGCCACTCAAGCTGCTGCCCTGGTCACCCAGGGAGCGGAAGAGACGCGCAGCATCGCCAGCCTGGTGGGCGCCACCGCCGACTCCCTGCGCGGCCTGGATGCGCACACCCGCGACATCCGCGGCATCGTCCAGGTCATCCGGGAACTGGCCGACCAGACGAATCTGCTCGCCCTCAACGCGGCCATCGAGGCCGCCCGCGCGGGGGAACAGGGGCGCGGTTTTGCCGTCGTTGCTGACGAAGTGCGCAAGCTTGCCGAACGGACCACCGCCTCCAGCGACCACATCACTGCGCTGGTGGAGAACGTCGCCCACGCAGCGCAAAAGGCCGTCGAAATCATGGAACAGACGGTAGCCGGCGTGCAGGCCGGTGCCGCCCGCTCGGCTCAGGCTGCTCAGGCCATGCACGACATCGGTCGCGCCCAAGCAGACGTGGTGGCGGCCGTGGAGGCCATCGCCCACGCCCTCATGCTACAGCTCGCCGCCACCCGGACCATCGACACGCAGTTGGACGCGATGCGCACCCACTCCACCCGACTCGCGCAAAGCAGCCAGCACACCACGGCCACCGCGGCAGCGCTCGCCAATGCGGCAGACGCGCTCAAGCGAAGCATCGATCGTTTCCATCTCACCTGAAGGAGCTCGCCCATGCCCCTCACCCTGTACGACGATGGCCGGCACGTCTGCCTCGCGTTCACCGATCTGGTCACCGACGAGTGCACCATCGACCATTGCGCGGTGCAGAGTAACCAGTTCCTGGTCGTGGATGACCACGTGGGGGCGCTCATCGACCCCGGTGGCAACATGACCTACAACGCGCTGTTCATGGCCATGCACGCCCATTTCCCGCCGCGCAGGCTCGCCTACGTGCTGGCCTCCCACGCCGACCCGGACATCGTCGCCTCCGCCAACAAGTGGATGGTGCACACCGATTGCAGGATCTACATCTCGAAACTCTGGGCCCGCTTCGTGCCCCATTTCTGCACCGTGGGCAACACCGCCGGTCGCATTGTTGCCATTCCCGACGAGGGCATGCGCATTCCACTGGGCAGAAGCGAGATCATCGCCCTGCCCGCGCATTTTCTCCACGCCGAGGGCAATTTCCACTTCTACGATCCGGTGAGCAAAATCCTCTTTTCCGGAGATGTGGGCGCCTCCATGGTGGAGGTGGCCAAAGCAGGCAGTCCCGTGGAGGACTTCGATGCCCATCTGCCCTATATGGAGCCCTTCCACCGGCGCATCATGGTCTCCAACCGCGCCGCCCGCGGCTGGGTGCAGATGGTGCGCAAGCTGGAGGTGGAATGGCTGGTGCCCCAGCATGGCCCGCCCTTCCGTGGCCGGGCCATGGTGAACCGCTTCCTCGACTGGTTCGAGAACCTGCCCTGCGGCATCGACCTCATGGGGCCGGAGATCTACCGCATCCCCGCCTGAAGGCCGACGCGCCCCGCGGCGCATCGCCACCGCCTACAGCAGGTCCGGTGCCATCACTGCGCGCAGCACGGTCTGCGCCTCGCCACCCCGCACGCGGTTGGTGAACCACCAGATGGCACCCTTCTTGATCACCCAGTCCGCCTCCTCGCCGGAAAGGAGGAGTGCCGCCACGCGGCCCAGGGTCGGCTGGTGGCCGACCACCACCACACTGCCATTCTCCGGCCAGCCCGCCGCCGCAAGCACCGCCGCGGGCGTGGCTCCCACGTCCAGCGCACGCACCACTTCCGGCTCATCCACCAAGTAGCTTGCGGTGCGGATCGCCCGCGTGGCGGGGCTGGTGAGCACTTTCGTTTCCTGGGGCAGCCGGGACTTCAACCACGCCGCCATGCGGCTGGCCTGTTTTTCCCCTTTTGCCGTGAGATCGCGGGCTTTGTCCGGCACCCCATCTTCCGCCTCGGCGTGTCGCCAAAGGATCAAATCCACTTGAACCTCCGATAAAAAACACCAGTGTAACCGGACGATGTTACATTTGCCGCCATGGAGTGCACCGTCGTCATTCCCGACCTCATTCCCCCGCGTCCGGCGGCGGCATTGGTGGATGTCTACCGCGACCTGCGTCTGCCCCGGCTTGCCTTTCTCCTTGCCCGCGCCAGCAAACGGAGCCTGCCGGGCACGTCGCTGGAAACCTGGCTTGGAAGGGCCTTTCAGCTCGCGGGAGAGGAAGTGCCCGTCGCCGCCTTAAGCCTGCTCGCCGAGCATGGAAATCCCGGCGAAGCCTGGTGGCTGTGTGCCGATCCCGTGCACTTGGCGCCCCAGCAGGGGGAGGTGAGGCTGATGGGGCCGGAAGCGCTCGGTCTGTCCCGCGCCGAGGCGGAACAGCTCATCGCCGCCCTGCAGGCCCATTTCACGGCGGGCGCGGCGAGTTTCCATGCCCTGCGCCCCGACCGCTGGTACCTGCGTTTTCCCCAGCCCTTGCGGCTTACCACCCATGCCCTTCCCGAGGTGGAGGGTCGCACCGTCAATGCCCTGCTGCCCAGCGGTGAGGATGCGCCCCGGCTGTTGCGGCTCCTCACCGAAGCGCAGATGCTGCTTTTTGCGCACCCGGTAAACCAGGCCCGGGAAGCCGCCGGCAGGCCGACAATAAACAGCCTCTGGCCCTGGGGCGGCGGACGGCTGCCCCTCGTGGAGGCGCGACCCTATGCCCACCTCTGGGCCGACGATCTTATGGCACAGGGGCTTGCCCGGGCCGCCGGCATACCCTTTGCGGCCCTGCCGCAGGGTGCGGCCGACATCCTCCCCACGAACCGGGGTGAAGGCGCCTTCCTCGTGGTGCTGGATGCACTGCGTGGCGCCGCCGCCCGGGGTGATGCCGAAGCCTGGCAGCGCCGCCTGCGCCAGCTGGAGGAGAAATGGTTCGCGCCCCTGGCCGAGGCATTCCGCAAAGGGCGGCTTGCCAGCCTCACCCTGCTTGCATTGGGCGCGCGGCACAACATGGTGTTCACCCTCAGACGCCGCGCCCGTTGGCGGTTCTGGCGCCGGCCGCGCCCCCTGGGTCACTACGCCGACATTTTCTGAGCACCGGCCAGACTGCATAATGTCACCATGACCCGCATCACCGTGCGCGAGGTGCCGCGCGATAAACTGGATTCCCTCATCCGCCACGGTGTGCCACCCCTTCTTGCGCGCCTCTACGCGGCACGGGGTATTGGCGATGCCGCCCAGCTCGATTGCCGCGCCCAGCACCTGGCCTCGCCCGACACCCTGCTCAACGCGCGGGAGATGGCGCGCCGGCTCGCTGATGCCATTGCGCTGGGCAGGCGCCTACTCATCATCGCCGACTATGATGCCGATGGTGCCACCGCCTGCGCCGTCGCCCTGCGTGCCCTGCAGAGTTTCGGCGCCGATGTCGATTATCTGGTGCCCAACCGCTTCGAGTACGGTTACGGCCTGACGCCGGAAATCGTGCAGCTTGCCGCCGGCAAATCCCCGGACATCCTCATCACGGTGGACAACGGCATCGCCAGTCATGCCGGCATCGAGGAGGCCCGCCGCCTGGGGCTGGAGGTCTTCGTCACCGACCACCACCTGCCGGCGGAGTCGCTGCCAGCGGCGGCGGTGATCGTCAATCCCAATCAGCCGGGCTGTCCCTTTCCCAGCAAGCACCTGGCGGGAGTGGGCGTGATCTTCTATGTCATGCTGGCGCTGCGGGCGGAGCTGCGCACGCGGGGTTTTTATGAAAAACGCGAGGAACCCAATCTCGCCCGTCTCCTCGACCTGGTGGCCCTGGGCACCGTGGCCGACGTGGTGCGCCTGGATGACAACAACCGGCGCCTGGTGGCGCAGGGGCTCGCGCGCATCCGCCGCGGGGCGGCTTGCACCGGCATTCAGGCGCTGTTTGAGGTCGCCGGGCGTGACCCGGCGCGGGCCTCGCCCTGGGATCTGGGTTTCGCCCTTGGCCCCCGTCTCAATGCCGCCGGACGACTCGACGACATGTCGCTCGGCATTGAACTCCTCACCACCGACGACGCCGAAGCGGCGCTTCTGCTGGCCGGACAACTGGACAGCCTGAACCGGGAACGGCGGGAAATCGAAGCGGACATGCAGCAGGCGGCGCTTGCCGCAGTGGAGAACATCCGCAACACCCACAGCCACAGTGTCGTGCTGTTCGACCCCGGCTGGCATCAGGGCGTGATCGGCATCCTCGCCTCGCGTCTCAAGGACAAATTCCACCGTCCCGCCATCGCCTTCGCCCCCGGCGGCCCCGGCGAACTGAAAGGCTCGGGCCGTTCCATTCCCGGCTTCCATCTGCGCGATGCCCTGGACCTGGTCGCCAAACGCGCGCCCGACCTTTTGCGCAGATTCGGCGGTCATGCCATGGCGGCGGGTCTGTCCATCGGAGAGGAAGATTTCCCCCGCTTCGCCCAGGCCTTCGAAGCCGTGGCACGGGAACTCATCCCGCAACACGTTCTCACCCGCACCCTGGAAACCGACGGCAGCCTGCCCGTGGAAGAGGCCCACCTCCAGCTTGCGCGCCACCTCGCCCATGAAGTCTGGGGCCAGGGCTTTCCCGAGCCGCGCTTTTTTGACGAATTCCGGGTGCTTTCCCAGCGGGTGGTGGGGGAGCGCCATCTGCGCCTCGTGCTGGAACGCGAGGACCGGCGTTTCGATGCCATATGCTTTTTCCGCACCGATGAGCTGCCGGAGAGGATCGCGGCCGTCTATCGACTGGACATCAACCACTACAATGGCAATGAAACATTGCAGTTCGTGGTGGAGCACTGGCAGGCTGCGTGATGGAAGACTTTTTCCCGCCCGATTCGCCCTTCGGCCAATTGTTCCCTTTCCTGGTCAGCCTGGGTCTGGGACTCCTCATCGGCCTGGAGCGGGAACGCAATCCCCGCGCCAAGGCGGGCTTGCGCACTTTCGCCCTCACCGCCCTCTTGGGCACGCTGTGCGCCATGCTGGCGCAAACCACGGCTTCGCCCTGGCTTCTGGTGGCGGGCTTTGCCGCGGTGGCGGCCTATATCGTCACCGCCTATCTGGGCGAGGCTTTGCCGGAGACGGAGCCGGGCACCACTACCGAAGCGGCGCTCCTCGCAAGCTACCTCCTCGGGGCGCTGGTGTGGCATGGGGAGCGGGAACTCGCCATCATGCTCGCCATCGTCATCACCGTGCTCCTCTATTTCAAGCCCGAAATGCAGGGCATGGCCCGCCGCCTCACCCGACGCGATCTGGTTTCCATGCTCCAGTTTGCGGTGTTGAGTTTCGTCATCCTGCCCATCCTGCCGGATCGGGACTTCGGCCCCTTCCACGCCTTCAATCCCCACCAGACCTGGCTCATGGTGGTACTCATCTCCGGCATCGGGCTTGCCGGCTACGTGGCGCTGCGTCTTTTCGGCCAGCGTTATGGCACCCTGGTGCTGGGCTTCCTCGGCGGCCTGGTGTCGAGCACCGCCACCACGCTGGTCTATGCCCGGCACGGGCGCACCCATGCCGAGCTCATGCCGGTGGCCGCCACCGTGATTGCGCTGGCCAATCTCGTCGTCCTCGCGCGCCTGGCCGTGCTAGCGGCGGCCGTGGCGCCCGGCGTGCTGCCGACTCTCCTGCCGGTGCTGGGCGGCGGTTTCGTCGTGGGGCTCGTCATCACCGGCCTCCTCTGGCAGCACACACCCACAGGCGAGCTGCCGGTGCCGGAGACGGCCAACCCCACGGAACTCAAAACCGCCATCGGCTTCGCGCTCCTTTATGCTCTCATCCTGTTCATCGCCAGTTGGGTTTCCGCCCGCGGCGATGCCATCAGTCTCTATGGCGTGGCTGCGGTGGCGGGCATAGCCGATGTGGATGCCATCACGCTATCCAGCCTGCGCCTCTTCAGCCTGGGCAACCTGGGCGCCCTGGAGGTGACGCGGCTCATCCTCGCGGCCTTTCTCGCCAACCTGGTGGTGAAGCTGGGGCTTGCCTTCGTCCTCGGCGGGCAGGCCCTCGGCCGGCGGACGCTGCCTCCCATGCTGGCAACGGGGGTGGGGGCCGCCGCCATGCTGCTTTTCACCGCCCGCTGAAGGCGCCATGCCCTGGGAGAGGCCTGCCGGGGATGCGCCAATGATCCCGGTGCCTCACCTTCGGCAATGTGGAGCGCGGCGTTTCACGTTAAAATAAGCGTTTTTGCGGAAATCCCCATGGAAGCAGAACGTCTCAATGCCCTCGCCCACCGTCTCGACGATCTCGCCCAGCGCAGCGCCGAGTTACGGAGGTATCTTTGACTTCGAAGGCCGGCAAACCCGTCTTGCCGAGGTCGTCCAGCAACTGGAGGACCCCGCAGTCTGGAATGACCCCAAGCAGGCCGAGGCCCTGGGCAAGGAACGGCGCGCCCTGGAGGCAGTGGTCCACACCCTGAGCACCCTTGACGCGGAGCTGCGCGATGCGCGCGAGCTCTTCGAGATGGCGCGCGCGGAAAACGACGACGCCACCCTCGAGGCCCTGGAAGCCGACACGCGCCGGCTGGAGAACACCGTCGCCGAGCTGGAATTCCGGCGCATGTTCTCCAACCCCATGGACCCCAACAACTGCTTCATCGACATCCAGGCCGGCGCCGGCGGCACGGAGGCCTGCGACTGGGCCGCCATGCTGCTGCGGCAGTATCTCAAGTATTGCGAGCGCAAGGGCTTCAAAACGGAGATTCTGGAGCAGACCGAAGGCGATGTGGCCGGCATCCGTTCCGCCACCATCAAGGTGGAAGGCGATTACGCCTACGGCTACTTGCGCACGGAAACCGGCGTGCACCGGCTGGTGCGCAAGAGCCCCTTCGATTCCGCCGGCGGCCGCCACACCTCCTTCGCCAGTGTCTTCGTCTATCCGGAGGTGGATGAGTCCATCGAGATCGACATCAACCCGGCGGACCTCAAGATCGACACCTTCCGCGCCTCTGGAGCGGGCGGCCAGCACATCAACAAGACCGATTCCGCAGTGCGCATCACGCATCTGCCCACTGGCATCGTTGTCCAATGCCAGAACGACCGCTCACAACACCGCAACAAGGCGGAAGCCATGGCCATGCTCAAGGCACGCCTCTACGAGCTGGAGCTGCGCAAGCGTCAGGCGGAACAGCAGAAACTGGAGGCCGCCAAATCCGATGTGGGCTGGGGCCATCAAATCCGCTCCTATGTGCTGGACCAGTCGCGCATCAAGGACCTGCGCACCAATGTGGAGGTGGCCAACACGCAGAAGGTGCTCGATGGGGATCTCGATGTCTTCATCGAGGCGAGTCTCAAGCAGGGCGTCTGATTCGATGGCCCGCCCCCCTTGTCGCAAGGGATACTGCCGGGCATCGGCATCCCATGCCCGCGTGGCAGGCCTTTTGCCGGCGGCATATACTGGAGCACCATTGTTCACGCCCCACAGAGCCGAGTGATTCCATGAACGACGCGCAGCCCACTCACGACGAAAACCAACTCATTGCCGAGCGCCGCGCCAAGCTGCGCGCCCTGCGCAACCAAGGCGTGGCCTTCCCCAACGATTTCGAGCGGGAGCACCTCGCGCAGGCCCTTGCCGCCGCCTACGAAGACCGCTCGCGGGAGGAGCTGGAGGCCCTCGCCGTGCCGGTGTCCGTGGCAGGGCGCATCATGCTCAAGCGGGTGATGGGCAAGGCAAGCTTCGCCACCTTGCAGGACATGAGCGGACGCATCCAGATTTACGTCTCCGACGACCACACCGGCCAAGCCGCCCACGACGCGTTCAAACACTATGACCTGGGCGACATCATCGGCGTGCGTGGCGTGCTGTTCAAGACCAACAAGGGGGAGCTGTCGGTGCGGGCCAAGGAGGTGCGCCTCCTGACCAAGGCCATCCGCCCTCTGCCGGACAAGTTCCATGGCCTCGCGGATCAGGAGCTCAAATACCGTCAGCGCTATGTGGACCTCATCATGAACGAGGACTCCCGGCTCACCTTCGTCCTTCGTTCGCGCATCGTCCAGGCCTTTCGCGATTTCCTCAATGCCCAGGGTTTTCTCGAAGTGGAAACGCCGATGATGCACCCCATTCCCGGCGGGGCGGCGGCGCGGCCCTTCGTCACCCATCACAACGCGCTGGACATGCCCCTGTATCTCCGCATCGCCCCGGAGCTCTATCTCAAGCGGCTGGTGGTGGGGGGCTTCGAGCAGGTGTTCGAGATCAACCGCAACTTCCGCAACGAGGGCTTGTCGCCGCGGCACAACCCGGAATTCACCATGCTGGAGTTCTACGCGGCCTACAAGGACTACCGTTTCCTCATGGACTTCGTGGAAACCATGCTGCGGGAAATCACGCAAAAGGTGCTGGGCCGCACCCGCATCGAATACCAGGGCCGTGGCATCGATTTCGCCAAACCCTTCCAGCGCATGACCATGGTGCAGGCGGTGCTGCACCATCACCCGGAATTCACCACCGCCCAGCTTTCTGACCGCGCCTTCCTCATCCGCTGGTTCGAGGAGCATGGCGTGGAGTACCGCAAGGAGGATGGCCTGGGCGGGCTGCAGACCACCCTCTTCGAGGAGACCACCGAGGCACTTCTCTTCGAGCCCACCTATATCGTGGACTATCCGGCGGAGACCTCCCCGCTGGCGCGGCGCAGCGACAAGCATCCGGAAATCACCGAACGCTTCGAGCTCTTCATCGCCGGGCGGGAGATCGCCAATGGCTTTTCCGAGCTCAACGATCCCGAGGATCAGGCCGAGCGCTTTCTGGAACAGGCCCGGCAGAAGGAAGCGGGCAATGTGGAGGCGATGCACTACGACGCCGATTACATCCGCGCCCTGGAATACGGCCTGCCTCCCACTGCCGGCTGCGGCATCGGCATCGACCGCTTTGTCATGCTCCTCACCGACCGCGCCAACATCCGCGATGTGATCCTCTTCCCCCATCTGCGGCCGGAATCCCACCCGCGGGGGGAGTGAGTGGCGAAAGCCGCCTCAGTCGAGGCGTCTGGCCACCAGCACGGCGTTAGTGCCGCCAAAGGCAAAGGAATTGGACATGACCGCCTCGAGGGGCACGTTGCTGCGCCCCACGTGGGGAACGTAATCGAGATCACAGGCCGGGTCCGGCAGGAAAAGATGGGCCGTGGGCGGCACCGCCTGTCTGGCCAGCGCAAGCAGGGTCACCACCATCTCCAGCGCCCCCGCCGCCCCCAGGGTATGGCCGTGCATGGACTTGGTGGAACTCACGGCAAGCCGGTAGGCGTGCGCGCCGAACACTTCCTTGATGGCGGCGGTTTCCGCCTCATCACCCACCTGGGTGGCCGTGCCGTGGGCATTGATGTAGCCGATGGCCTCCGGCGCCAGTCCCGCATCCTCCAGCGCGCCGCGGATGGCGCGCACCTGGCCCTCGGCCGAAGGCTTGGTGATGTGGGCGGCATCGCTGGACAATCCATAGCCCACCATTTCCCCGTAGATTTTCGCGCCCCGCCCCCGCGCATGTTCCAGGGATTCGAGAATGAGGATGCCCGCCCCCTCGCCCAGCACCAGGCCGGTGCGATCCTTGGCAAAGGGCCGCGAAGCCGCCTGCGGCCCTTCCGGCGGCTCCAGGGCGAGGGTGTGCAGGGCCTGCCACGCCTTGACGATGCCGTAGGCGAGGAGCGCCTCACTGCCCCCCGCCACCACCACGTCCGCCTGGCCGTGCTGGATGAGGCGCATTCCCTCACCGATGGCCACGGCGGAAGAGGCACAGGCCACACTGTAGGTGAGGGTGGGCCCCTTGAAACCCCAGGCGAGGGAGATGTGCGCCGTCGGCGCATTGTTCATCACCCGCAACACGGTGGTGGGTTTGAGGCGCGCCGCCTTTTTCTCGTAGACTTCCTTGTAGGACTCATCGAGCGTCGTGGCCCCACCCATGCCGGTGCCAAGATAGACCGCCACCCGCAGCGGATCGACGCTGCCGGGTTCGATCCCGGCATCGCGCAGGGCTTGCTGCGCGGCGATCATGGCGAGCTGGGTGACGCGGTCCGTCCCCGTCGCCTCCTTCGGGCAATGGGGGGCGAGGTCCTCAGTGATGCGGGCCGCCACGCAGTGCATGGGATGCGGCCCCATCTCCACCGGCAGCCGGCTGATGCCGGACCGCCCCGCCATGAGATTGGCAAGAAAGGGCTCGCAGCCGATGCCGCAGGCCGAGGCCACGCCCAGCCCCGTGACCACCACACGCCGTGTCATGCAGGGGCACTCCCGCCGGCCTGTTTGGCCGCCAGCAGACGGTCCACCATGTTCACGATGTCCTGCAGCGTCTCGATTTTCTCCCGCTCTTCGGAGAGGACGATGTCGAACTCGCTTTCCAGCGTGAACATGAACTCGATGACCGACAGCGAATCGAGACCAAAATCCTCGAGCCTGCTGTCGGGCTTGAGATCGGCTTCGTTGATGTTGAATTCCTTGGCGATCAGGCTGCGAATCCGTTCGTAGGTTTCCATGGTTCCCCCTTCCTGAGGACGACGGCTTGCGGCGCACCCGGCGCATTCCGACACCGTAGTCCGCTACGCACCGATGCCATTGTCAAACATCCGCGCGCCGGGGGCAACCCGCATGCCCCCTTGGCTACAATAACGTCCATGGGGAGGCAGTCTTGAAGCCCTGGGAAAGCCAAACCAAAACGGACGCGACGACCCCCGAAGGGGGCGTTGAATCACGGAAGACGTGGAGGGGCTCGGGAGAGTTTCTGATACCCGAGGTCTAATTGCTGGTGTGGAGGACGCAGAAGGCCCCGGAACAATTCCTGATCCCTGATTTCTGATGCCTGATCCCTGATCCCTGACCCCTGACCCCTGTATGAACGACGAAACCCGCATTGAGCTACCCATTGAGGGGATGACCTGTGCCGCCTGTGCGGCGCGGATCGAGAAGGCCCTGAACCGCCAGCCGGGGGTGAAGGCAGAGGTCAATCTCGCCGCGGAAAAAGCGCGTATCGTCTACGACCCGCGCCAGGTAGCGCCCACCGACCTCATCGCCCTCATTCGCAAAAGCGGCTTCGAGGTGCCTCCCCAACGCGTCGATCTCGCCCTTGACGGCATGACCTGCGCCGCCTGCGCCACCCGCATCGAGAAGGTGCTCAATGCGCTGCCCGGGGTGGAGGCGCAGGTGAATTTCGCCGCCGAACGGGCGCAGGTCCGTTTCGATCCGGGCCGTGTCTCCACGGCAGACCTCATCCAGGCGGTGCGGCGCGCCGGCTACGAGGCGCGGCCCATCCTGGCGCGTGACCGGGAAGCCCTGCGGCGGGAACGGGAGGCGGCCTGGCGGCGGGAGCTCGCGCTCTTCTCGCTTGCTCTGCTCCTCACCCTGCCCCTCCTCCTGCAGATGGTGGCGCCCCTTTTCGGACTGCCCCATGAGCTCCTGCCCCGCTGGTTGCAGCTGATCCTCGCCACGCCGGTGCAATTCTGGGCGGGTCGCCGCTTCTATGTGGGGGCCTGGCATGCCCTGCGCGGCGGCAGCGCCAACATGGACGTGCTGGTGGCGCTGGGCACCAGCATGGCCTGGCTCCATTCTGCCGTAGTCACCCTCTTCCGCCTCGATCAGCACGTCTATTTCGAGGCTTCCGCGGCGGTGATCACCCTCGTACTGCTGGGCAAGCTGCTCGAGGCGCGAGCCAAGAGCCGCACCTCCGCGGCGGTGGAAGCCTTACTGCGACTCACCCCGCGCACGGTGCGCGTGCGGCGCGGAGAGACCGTGCGTGAGATCCCCCTCGACGAGGTCCGCGTCGGCGACCTCTGCGAAGTGGGAGCCGGGGAGCGGGTACCGGTGGACGGTGAGGTGGTGGAGGGGGATTCCAGCGTGGACGAAGCCATGCTCACCGGGGAGAGCCGGCTACGGCGCAAGACCGCCGGCAGCAGGGTCTATGCCGGCACACAGAACCTGGAAGGGCGGCTCATGATCCGCGCCATCAGCGTGGGGGCGGACACGCAACTTGCCCACATCGTGCGTCTGGTGGAGGAGGCGCAGGGATCCAAGGCCCCCATCGCGCGGCTGGCGGACAAAGTCTCCGGCATCTTCGTGCCGGCGGTCATGACGGTGGCGCTACTCACCTTCGCCCTCTGGTGGACGCTCGCGGGGGATTTCACCCAGGCCCTCATCAATGCCGTCGCCGTGCTCGTGATCGCCTGCCCCTGTGCCCTGGGGCTCGCCACCCCCACGGCCATCATGGTGGGCATGGGCCGCGGCGCCCAGGCCGGCATCCTGGTGCGGGATGCGCGCGCCCTCGAGCTTGCCGGGCGCATCGACACCCTCATCGTGGACAAGACCGGCACCCTCACCGAAGGCCGGCCGGGGCTCACCGACATCCTGCCGGCGGCGGGCGTGGAGGAAGCCACCTTGCTGGGCCACGCCGCAAGCCTTGAACAGGGGTCGCGTCATCCCCTGGCCGTGGCCATTCTCGACGAGGCCGCGCGGCGGGGCCTCGTCCCCCGGCCGGTGAGCGATTTCGTAAACGTGGCCGGCAAGGGGGTTTCGGCCCGGCTGATGAACGGGGAAGACGAAACCTGGTACGCCGGCTCGCCGGCCTGGCTCAAGGAAATGGGCGTCCCCACCGCAGGCGGGGTGGAGGCCCTGCTTGCCCAGGGCAAGACGGTGGTGGGGGTGGGCAGCCGCAGCCGCTTCCTTGGCTGGCTTACGCTTGCCGACCGCCTGCGGCCGGACACGCCGGCGGCGGTGAGGCGGCTCAAGGGCATGGGTCTGCGTCTTATCATGCTCACCGGAGATCACGCCCATACCGCGCGCGCCATCGCCCAGGCTGCAGGTATCGAGGAGTACCTGGCGGAAGTGCTGCCGGCGGACAAGGCGGCGGCAGTGGAGCAACGGCGCCGGGAAGGCCGGCGCGTGGGCATGGTGGGGGATGGCATCAACGATGCCCCTGCGCTTGCCGCCGCCGATGTGGGCTTTGCCATCGGCAGTGGCGCCGACGTGGCCATCGAGGCGGCGGACATCACCCTCATGGGCAACAGCCTGATGAGTGTGGCCGATGCCATCTCCCTTTCCCGCGCCACCCTGGCCAAGATCCGGCAAAATCTCTTTTTCGCCTTCGTCTACAACGTGCTGGGCATTCCCCTGGCCGCCCTGGGGCTGCTCAATCCGGTCATCGCCGGCGCCGCCATGGCCATGAGTTCGGTCTCGGTGGTGAGCAATGCCCTGCTCCTCAAGCGTTGGCGGCCCGGACTTTGATTTCGCAACGGAAGGAGAAGCCATGTTGGAAAACATCACCCTCGATGTCAAAGGCATGACCTGCGGCGGCTGTGCCAACAGCGTCAAGCGGGTGCTCACCGCCATCGATGGCGTGTCGCTGGTGGAGGTGGACCTCAATACCGGCAGGGTGGATGTCAACTACGACCCGGCCCGCGCCCGGCCGGAGCAGTTGAAGACCGCAATCCGCGAAGCCGGCTACGAGGTGAGCTGACCATCATCCCGCGCAAAAGCATCAGACCCCGGGGGTGGCCCGGAACATGCGGCGCACCGGCGGCCGCGGGACAAAAAGGGCACGCCTGCCAAGCCCCTCCCTGGGCGGGGAATGGACGGGGCGCGCGCAAGGGCGTACAGTGTGCCCCTCGGCGTGAAAGCCGTGATCCGAGGTGAAGCCATGAACGACCCCACTTCCCATCAGGAATTGACCAAGGAACAGCAAATCCTGCGCGTGATGCGCAAGGTGCTGGCCGCCGTGGTCAAGGACGTCACCCCTGTCGGCGGCCGCCCCAATCCCCTGCGGGAGAGCACCATCCGCGACATCCGCGAGTGTTTCGGCCTCATCGCCGCACGGGAAAGGGAACTGGCCGAACAACTGGGACTGGCCCCCATGCGGCCCTACTATCCCGACGAGGCGCCCAAGTCGGCCAAGGTGGTGAAACTCGTCCGCCCGGCAAAAAACGACGGCGAGTAAGCCTCCGCGACCAGGGATACGCTGGAGTGCCGGGCTAAAGCACCGCCGAGTCGGCAAGCTCGGCGAGCCTGCGCTCCCGCTCGGGGTCGGCGGGGTCCACCGCCAGGATGCGGCGCGCCACGGCCTCCCAGTGCTCCCGTCCCCTTGCCACGGTTTCGGCAAGCCGTGACCAGTTGCCCGCCTCGAGACTCTCCCGGTAGGCGGCATAGGCGGCGGGGAAGAGCTTGCGCCGCATGCCGGTGAAATTGCCGAAGTAGAAGTGGATGGAACTGTCCACGCCCCGTTCCAAGAGCGTGGGCAGCGTCACCAGGCAGTCGGCGAGATGGTCGCGCACCGCGCGGGCGACGATTTCCGGCTTGTGCCGGGTGCAGCCGGCCAGCACCGTCTGCCAGCGCGCTTCACCGAGGCATTCCCCCGCCAGCCCCTCGCCCAGTTCGTGGAGGATCATCGCCTCCCCTTCCACCTCGGTCATGCGTTCCAGGGCGGCATCGGGATGGGCGTCGAAGTCGTAGCAGGCGAGCGCCCGCCCCAGGGCATTGTCCTGCCGCTTCCAGCTCCACTCCTCCACCTTACTCCAGAGGAAATCCTGCACCGCCTCCCGCCGCAGATAGATGGTGCGGTTTTGCAGGGCCGCGGGCGGCGCGATGAGATCGCGGGCATACTCGCAATCGGCAACGAGCACGGTGAAACCCTGGCGCACTTCATGCCGGTGAAGGCGCGCAAGAAAGAAATGGGGGCGCTGGAAGCGGCCGATGCCGCCGCCATAGACATAACCCTCCGGCACGAGATCGGCGTTGATGGCCTCGGTATCGAAGGGATCGCGTGGGCCGGAGGGCACCGGCACCGGGCGGTAGTCCTGATCCTCCAGGTCCTGCCAGAGCGCCTCCCGCTCCGACAGCCACGCCCCCAGCTCTTCCTTGGGCAAACGGGCAAAGTGGGGCAGGCTGTGCTCCCAGCGGTAGAACTGGCGCATTTCCAGGAGATAGGTGCACATGGTCATGTCCTGGGCATGCCGCGCATCGTTGATGTAGCAGTTGGTCTGGACGGCCTCGATGATGTGGTGGAAATTCTGCATGGCGGCACTCCTCGCTGACCTAATCCTAGCATCCCGCCTGCCGGCTGCGGGCAACATCCCCATGGGGCTCGGGGTCAAGGGGCAAGATGCGCCCAGAGATCGTGGGTGTCGGCGTCGGTCACCGTGACCTCGACGAATTCGCCAGGGTGGAGATCCTGACCGTCGGTGACATAGACCAGACCGTCGATTTCCGGCGCATCGGCCACCGAGCGGGCGATCGCCCCTTCTTCGTCCACTTCGTCCACCAGCACCTTAAGCCGCCGCCCCACGCGCCCCTGCAGACGCTCGCGGCTGATGTCCTCCTGCACCAGCATGAGCCGCTGGCGGCGTTCCTCCTTCACCGCCTCCGGCACCGGGTCAGGCAGTGCGTTGGCCGCTGCACCCGCCACCGGCGAATAGGTGAAACAGCCGACGCGGTCCAACCGGGCTTCCTCCAGAAAGGCGAGCAGCGCCTGGAAGTCCTCTTCCGTCTCACCAGGGAAGCCGACGATGAAGGTGCTGCGGATGACGAGCTCCGGGCAGATTTCCCGCCAGCGGCGGATGCGCGCCAGCACGTCCTCCGTAGCGGCGGGGCGTTTCATGGCCTTGAGGATGCGCGGGCTGGCGTGCTGAAAGGGAACATCGAGATAGGGCAGGATGCGGCCCTCCGCCATGAGGGGAATCAGCTCGTCCACATGGGGATAGGGATAGACGTAGTGCAGACGGACCCACACCCCCAATTCCCCCAGGGCAGTGGCCAGTTCCGTAAGACGCGTGCGCAGGGGCCGGCCGTTGTGGAAGCCCGTGCGGTATCTGACGTCCACCCCGTAGGCGCTGGTGTCCTGGGAGACTACCAGAATCTCCTTCACGCCGGCCTCAACCAGGCTTTCCGCCTCCCGCATCACCTCGTGCACCGGCCGACTGACGAGATCGCCGCGCAGGCTGGGGATGATGCAGAAGGCGCAGCGGTGATTGCAGCCCTCGGAGATCTTGAGGTAGGCGTAATGCCGCGGCGTCAGCCGCACCCCCTGGGGCGGCACCAGGTCCAGGAAGGGATCGTGGGGCCGGGGCAGGACGGTGTGCACCGCCTCCATCACCGCCTCCAGGGCATGGGGACCGGTCACCGCCAGCACCTCGGGATGGCGCGCCATGATCACCTCCCGCCGCGCCCCGAGGCAGCCGGTGACGATCACCCTGCCGTTTTCCTGCAGCGCCTCGCCGATGGCATCCAGGGATTCCTCCACCGCGGCGTCGATGAAGCCGCAGGTGTTGACCACGACCACATCCGCCTCCGCATAGCTGCCCACCACTTCATAACCCTCGGCGCGCAGGCGGGTGAGGATGTGTTCGGCATCCACCGTCGCCTTGGGACAGCCAAGGGAGACAAAACCGATTCTGGGGGCCGTTTTCATGGCAAAACCTGTGTGGCTGGGGAAACGTCAAAAGCCGGCCAGGCCCGGCTCCAAGGGGGCTTTCTGCCTTGCCCCTCTGATCCTCTACAATGGCAGCGGAACCATGGCTCGCGGGGGATGGATCCCATGTATATCGTTGTCATCGGCTGGCTTTATGTGGTCCTGCTGATGGCGCTCACGGCAAAAAGTTTCAGCCAAGGGCTCATCCTTTTCCTCGCCTGGGGCGTGCTGCCGGTAGCGAGCCTGCTCTGGCTCATGGGTCGCAGGCTACGCAAGGTGGCCCGTCAATCCCTCCACGCCCAGGATGGTGGCCACCCCGAGGGCAATCAATGACACCTGCTGCAGGGTGGCGCGCAACTCCACCCGCCTGTGCAGGCCGGGGATGAGGTCGGCCACCGCCACGTAAATCATGCTCGCCGCGGCGAGCCCCAGGGCAATGGGCACCCATTGCTGCATCGATTCCAGGGTGTACCAGGCAAGCACCCCGCCCACCAGGGTGGCCAGGCTAGATGCCAGGTTGAGGGCGAAGGCCTGCGCCTTGCTGTAACCGGAATGGAGCAGGATGAGAAAATCGCCCACCTCCTGGGGGATTTCATGGGCGATGATGGCCAGCGCTGTGATGATGCCGAGGGGCACACTGGTGAGAAAGGCCGCGGCGATGATCACCCCATCGACGAAGTTGTGGAAGGTATCGCCGATGGTGATCATGAGGCCGCTGCGACCATGATCGTGGTGGTCCTGGTCCGGCGCGTGGGCTTCGCAGGCATCGGTGTGGCAGTGCCGCCACAACACGAGTTTTTCCAGAAGGAAAAAGGCGAGGATACCCAAAAGCAGCGTGGCGCTCACCCGCTCCACACTGCCCGCCTGCTCCACCGCATGGGGCAGGATTTCCAGAAACGCCGCGCCCAGCAGGGCGCCAATGGCGTAGCTCACCAGCACCGGCACCAGCGCCGCGCTGGCGGAAAAGGCCACCCCGGCCGCCACGGCAAGACTCAGCACCCCGCCGGCAAGGCTTGCCAGCACGATCAGACTCAGGCTGCTCACATTCACCCCGGCAAAATGGGCCGGCAAAAAGCGTGATTATCGCATTTGTCGGCGATCAGGGGGCCTTTCGGGGCCCATGGGTGACGGCCGGGATCCCTGGCGCCCTTGCCGGTTTTGGCCCCTCAGGCCTCAATGGGGGCGCAGCGCTCCCGCATCTGGGCCTCCACCTCGGCCGCCGGCATGGGCCGGCCGAAGAGATAGCCTTGGGCGAGGTCGCAGCCGTGCTCCTTGAGCCATTGCCACTGGGCGGGGGTTTCCACCCCCTCGGCCACCACGGCAAGATGCAGACTATGGGCAAGCTCGATGATGGCGCGGGCGATGGCGGCGTCGTTGGCATCCTCCACCACGCCGTCGATGAAGCTGCGGTCGATTTTGAGCGCCGTAGGGGAAAACGCTTGAGGTAGCTCAGGCTGGAATAACCGGTGCCGAAGTCGTCGATGGCAAGCCCCAACCCCAGCGCCCGCAGCCCTTCCAGGAGGGCGGCGCTGCGCTGGGAATCGCCCATGAGGATGCTTTCCGTCACCTCCAGCTCCAGCAGGCTGCCACACTGCCCCATGCCCGGCCCAGTGAGGATGGCCGCCACGTCGTCGAGGAGGCTTGCCTTGCCGAACTGGCGGGCGGAGAGATTCACCGCCACCCGCAGGGGCGGCAGCCCGCGCCGCTTCCACTCCGCGATCTGGCGACAGACGGTGGCAAGCACCCACTCGCCAATGGGCTCGATGAGCCCGGACTCCTCCGCGATGGCAATGAATTCGCCGGGGAGCACCAGGCCCCGTTCGGGATGGCGCCAGCGGATCAGCGCCTCCAGCCCCACCCAGGCCCCATCTTTCACCCGCACCTGGGCCTGGTAGAAGACCTCGAATTGCCCCTCCCGCAGCGCGCGGCGTAGGCCGGTTTCCATTTCCAGGCGGTGACGCACCTCGGCGTTCATTTCCGCCGTATAGAAGCTGTACCGGTTGCGCCCCTCGTGTTTGGCACGGTACATAGCGGTGTCGGCGTTGCGCAGGAGATTGTCGGCATCGGCATCGTCGATGGGATAGAGGGTGATGCCCAGACTCGCCGTGACGTCCACCTCCCGTCCCTCCACCTCGTAGGGCTTCGCGATCACGGCAAGGAGCTTTTCCGCCACCCGGGTCACGTCCTGGATGTGGCGGACACCGGATACCAGGATGGTGAACTCGTCTCCACCCTGTCGCGCCACCACGTCGGAAGCCCGCAGAGCGGCGCGAAGCCGTGCCGCCACCTGGGTGAGCAGCCCATCTCCCGCGCTGTGCCCCAGGGTGTCGTTGATGGTCTTGAAACCATCGAGATCGAGGAAAATCACCGCCAGCAGGGTTTCATCCCGCTGCGCCTGGCTCATGGCCTGTTCCAGCAGCTGGCGGAATAACGTCCGGTTCGGCAGGCCGGTGAGGGCATCGTGGGTGGCCTGGCGCAAAATCTCCTCCTCGAAGCGTTTGCGCTCGCTCATATCGCGCACCACCGCCACCACCCAGGTGCCCTGCTCCGTTTCCAGGGGCCCGAGGCTCACATCCACCGGGAAGACCGTGCCATCCTTGCGCCGCGCCACCAAGTCAAGGCCTGGGCTACCCATTTCCCTCAGCCGCGGCTTTTGCATGTAGGCTGCGCGCATCTCCCGGTGGGGCGCCCGCCGCTCCTCCAGTAGCAGTAGCTCGATGGGCTGTCCCAGAAGTTCCTCCCGGGCATAGCCGAAAAGGGTTTCGCAGCGCCCATTGGCGATGACGATGCGTCCCGCAGCATCGGTGAGCAGGATGCCTTCTGGCGCCACCTCCAGCACCCGCTCGAAACGGAGCTGGGATTGCTTGAGGACTGCGCCCAGGGCATCGAGACTGCGCGCAAGTTCCCCCAGCTCGCCGCTCGCCTCGATGCCGGAGCGGGCACTCCACTCCCCCGCCGCCAGGCGATGCACCAGACCACGCAGGGCCGTGAGCTGCCGGATGAGGAGGCGTTCGCTGATGAGCCAGGCGAAGCCGAAAAGGATTAGCGTGGCCAGGACGAGGAAGAGGGTCTGGCGGATGAAGCGGGCCCGCAGGGGCTTTTCGATCGCCGCCAGCGGCACGCTCACCGCCAGATGTGCCACCTCCTCCTGCCCCACCCGCAGGGGGACATGGGCGATGAGCCGCCCCTCGCCTGTCGCCTCCAAAAGCCCCTCCCCACCGCGACGGATCGCCTCCACCAGGGCGGGGTCGGAATGGGGCCGGCCCACCCGCCCCTCATCCGCGGGCACCCGAGCCAGGACGATGCCTTCCCGGTCCAGGAGGCTTGCTGCCGCCCCCGGCCTGAGGCCCGTCGTCTCCAAAAGGCGCTGCAACCACAGCACGTCCAAGGCGGCATAAACCACCCGCCCCACCCGGCCCTCCTGATCCACCACGGGCCAGGCCACGGGCAGGACCGGCCGCGCGGTGATGCGCCCCAGGATGTAATGGCCGGCGACGAAGTCACGGCGGCTTTGCGCCGCCTGGTAGTAGTCGCGGTCACCCAGGTAAGTGCCCGCGCCTTTAGCGAGGTCGCACAGCACCCGCCCGTCCGGACCGATGACACCGATGTTTCCATAGCCGGAAGCCGCCAACTCCAGGCCGGCAAGCCTTGCCTGGCAGGCCGGCCCATCGCCCCGGGCCACCTCGGGCAGGGCCGCCAGGACCGAAAGCAGGGTACGCGTCTGATCGACGAAAAGGCGCTGTTCCCGTGCCGCAGCGCGGGCGTGCGCCTGCAAGGCCTCCACCGCCCGCGCCCGCTCCGCGCGCCACTGCTCATAGAAATCCCAGGCCATGCCCGCCGCCCAGGGCAAAACCACCAGGGCAAGCAAAAGCAGTAAACGGCCGCGCAGGCTGGCAAAGAGAGGAAACCGGATCATCCCGGCTTTCAACGGCAGCCAAAGTCGGAACTTGAGCCAGGGCGATGGCGGCGTTTTCGCAAACCAGACCGCGGTTCAAACCCCGGGGAGGCAAAGGCACCCGAGGAATAAAAGGGAGCTCCGCAGAATTTCGGGAGAGTTTCCGAGCCCTGATCCCTGCCCTCTGATCCCTGGACCTGTCCCCTGCCACCCCCTCATCGCCGCTCAAGCCAGATGAGGCTCGCCATGCGGCCGGTGGCGCCGTCGCGGCGGTAGGAGAAGAAATGCGCGGGCTCGGAAAAGGTGCAGCGGCCGCCGCCATACACGGCCTGCACGCCGGCGCGGGCGAGGCGCTGACGGGCGAGCTGGTAGAGATCGGCGCGCCAGCGGCCCCTCTGCCCGGCCGCCTCGTCGGGGACGAAAGCGGCGGCGGCCGCCGGGTCATGGGCGAGGAAGGCGGCGCGCACCTCCTCACCCACCTGGAAAGCCTGCGGGCCGATGGCCGGCCCCAGCCAGGCGAGCAGCGCCGCGGGGTCGGTTTCCATGGCCATCACCGTGCGTTCCAGTACCCCCTGACAAAGACCCCGCCAGCCGGCGTGGGCGGCGGCCACCACCTGCCCGGCCCGGTCGCACAGCAGCACCGGCAGGCAATCGGCGGTGAGAACGACGCAGACCTCAGCCGGGGTGCGGCACACGCAGGCATCGGCTTCCCGGGGGCCGCCCCCCTCCACCCGATAGACCCCCGTCCCGTGCACCTGGCGCAGCCAATGGGGCTCGGCGGGCAAAAACGCCCGCAGCCGCGCCCGGTTTTCCGCGACATTGCGGGGATCGTCCCCCACGTGGTCGGCAAGGTTCATGCTGGCGTAGGCGCCCCGGCTCACCCCCCCGGCGCGGGTGGTGACGAAAGCCCTCACCGAAGCCGGCGCCGGCCAGTCGGGAACGAGCCAGGAGGAGGGCCTCATGGGGCGGCAAGTCCCGCGAGGAGGGCGGCGAGGTCGGCGGGCAGCGGCGCCTGCCAGCTCAAGCTGGCCCGGCTGAGGGGATGGGTGAGGGAAAGGGCGGTAGCGTGCAGGGCCTGACGGAAATGGCGCCGGCGGCCCTCGCGGGAGCCATAGACCGGATCGCCCAGCAAGGGATGGCCCAACGCCTGCATGTGGACGCGAATCTGGTGTGTGCGGCCGGTCTCAAGGCGGCATTCGACCAGACTCGCGGTGGCGAAGGTTTCCAGCACCCGGTAATGGGTGAGCGCCGGCTTCCCCCTTTCCACCACCGCCATGCGGGTACGTTCCTTCGGGTGGCGGCCGATGGGCGCCTCGATGCGCCCTTCGCCGGACAGCCGTCCCTCCACCACGGCGAGATAGACGCGGCGCACACTGCGGGCGGCAAGCTGCCGTTGCAGGTCCGTCTGGGCCTCGATGGTTTTCGCCACCACCATGAGGCCGCTGGTGTCCTTGTCCAGGCGGTGCACGATGCCGGCGCGGGGCACCGCCGCAAGCCCCGGTGCATGGTGGAGGAGCGCATTCATCAGGGTGCCGCTCCAGTTGCCGCTGCCGGGGTGCACCACCAGCCCCGCCGGCTTGTTGAGCACCAGGATGGCCTCGTCCTCGTAAACGATGGGGAGCACCATGGCCTCGGGCTGCGCCGGCAGCTCCCCCGGATGGGGACGCGGCACCACCCGGATTACGGCACCCGGCCACACTTTCTGCCGGGCGCGCGCGCTGGCGCCGTTGAGCCTCACGGCGTCGGCCTCGATCCAGGACTGAATGCGGGAGCGGGAGTATTCCGGCATGAGCAGGGCCAGCACCTGGTCCAGCCGGCGGCCGGCGAGCTCCAGCGGCACCACGAACTCCCGCGGGGGGGTGGCAGCGGCTGCGTTATAATCCCGGCTGTTCATCGTTGTGGATTCCACCATGCGCCACGCTCTGGCTTTGGCTTTGCTCCTCTGGCTTGGCGGCTGCAGCCTGCTTCCCGACCTGCAGGATGAAACCCGCGGCTGGTCGGCGCAGAAGCTCTACACAGAGGCCAAGGCCGCCCTCTCCGAGGGCGATTACGACAAGGCCATCAAATATTACGAAACCCTGGAAGCCCGCTTTCCCTACGGCCGCTACGCCCAGCAGGCGCAACTGGAAATCGCCTACGCCTACTACAAATCCCGCGAAACCGCTTCCGCGCTGGCCGCGGCGGACCGCTTCATCAAGCTGCATCCCAATCATCCCCATGTGGACTACGCCTACTATCTCAAGGGGCTGATCAACTTCAACGACGATCTGGGTTTCCTCGGCTATCTGGTGACGCAGGATTTGTCCGACCGCGATCCCCAGGCGGCGCGGGATGCCTTCGAGGCCTTCAAGGAGCTGGTGACCCGTTTCCCGGAAAGCAGGTACACCCCGGATGCCCTGGCGCGCATGAATTACCTTCTGGATGCGCTGGCCAAACACGAGGCGGCCGTGGCCCACTACTACTTTCGCCGCGGCGCCTATGTGGCCGCGGTGAACCGCGCCCAGAACCTGCTCAAACAGTATCCCCAGGCTCCGGCCAATGAGGATGCGCTGGCCATCCTCTGGGCGAGCTACGACAAACTGGGCCTCACCGAGTTGCGCGACGATGCGCGGCGCATCCTGGAGCGCAATTTCCCCCAAAGCGCCTATCTCAGGGGGAAACAGCCCGGCAATCCCCGCCCCTGGTACCAGTTCTGGTAGCGGGCCCCTCAGATCGCCGCTTCGTTGGTCTCGCCGGTGCGGATACGCACCACGTGTTCCACGGAGCTCACGAAAATCTTGCCATCGCCGATCTTGCCGGTGCGCGCCGCACGGACGATGGCCTCGATGGCGGCGTCCACCTTGTCGGCAGCGATCACCAGCTCGATCTTCACCTTGGGCAGGAAATCGACCACGTACTCCGCGCCGCGGTAGAGCTCGGTGTGCCCCTTCTGCCGGCCGAAGCCCTTGACCTCGGTGACAGTGAGGCCGGTCACGCCCACCTCGGCCAGGGCTTCACGCACTTCGTCCAGCTTGAACGGCTTGATGATGGCTTCGATCTTTTTCATGGCAGGTCCTCACTCGGGTCGGTAGCGGTTGGTGATGGGGTAGCGGCGGTCCTTGCCGAAACCGCGCGGCGTAACACGCACGCCCACCGGTGCCTGACGGCGCTTGTATTCATTGCGGTCGATGAGGGTGACCACCCGCCGCACCACCTGCGGGTCAAAGCCTTCGGCGATGATTTCCTCCGGGCAGCGGTCGCGCTCCACGTAGCGCTCCATGATGGCATCGAGGATGTCATAGGGCGGCAGGCTGTCCTGGTCGGTCTGATTGGCGCGCAGCTCCGCCGAGGGGGGGCGGGTGAAGACCCGCTCGGGAATCACCGGCGCGACACTGTTGCGCCAGCGCGCCAGACGATAGACGAAAGTCTTGGGAATGTCCTTGAGCACGGCGAAACCGCCCGCCATGTCGCCATAGAGGGTGGCATACCCCACCGCGAGCTCGCTCTTGTTGCCGGTGGTGAGCACGATGGTGCCGTATTTGTTGGACAGCGCCATGAGCAGCGTGCCGCGAATGCGCGCCTGGATGTTCTCCTCGGTGGTGTCGAAGGGCAGGTCGTCGAACTCGTCAGCCAGGCTGTTGAGGAAAGCATCGTAGATGGGCTTGATGGGGATTTCCGAATAGCGCACCCCCAGGGCGCGCGCCATCTCCCGCGCATCCTCCAGGCTCATGTTGGCGGTGAACTGGGAGGGCATCATCACCGCATGTACCCGCTTGGCGCCCAGGGCATCGACGGCGATGGCCAGGGTGAGGGCGGAGTCGATGCCCCCGGATAGCCCCAATTCGATGCCGGGAAAGCCGTTCTTTTCCACATAGTCCCGCACCCCCAGGCGCAGCGCGCGATAGACCAGTTCCTCCAGGGCCGGCTCCGGCACGATCTCGCCGGGCCTGGGGGTCGCGCCGGCAAGCTCGATGAAACCCAGGGTTTCCTCGAAGAAGCCCAGGCGGTGGGTGAGATTGCCGGCGGCGTCCACGGCGAAGGAAGCGCCGTCGAAGACCAGCTCGTCCTGACCCCCCACCAGGTTGCAATAGACCATGGCCATGCCGGTTTCCCGGGCGCGGCGGGAGACCACCTCCTCCCGGCTCGCCTGCTTGTGCATGTGATAGGGCGAGGCATTGAGCACGAGGAGCAGCTGCGCGCCCGCCTCCCGCGCCTGCTGCGCCGGCTCCGGCTCCCAGATGTCGGCGCAGATGTTGATGCCGATCTTCACCCCTTCCAGCTCGAACACACAAGGCGCGTTGCCCGGCGTGAAATAACGCACCTCGTCGAACACCGTGTGGTTGGGGAGCTTGTGTTTGTGGTAAGTGGCCACGATCCGGCCATCCTGCAGCACCGAGGCGGCGTTGTAGCGCTGCTCACCGCGGACATCGGGATGCCCCACCACCACCGTGATTCCCGCCACCTGCGCGCTCAGGCGCTCAAGCGTGGCAAGACAAGCCTCGTTGAAACCCTTGCGCAGGAGCAGGTCCTCGGGGGGATAGCCCGACAGCGCAAGCTCCGGCGTGACGAGGAGGCTTGCCCCCGCGGCCTTGGCCTGTTGCGCGCTATCGAGGATGCGGGCGGCGTTGGCCTCGAGATCGCCCACCACCACATTGATCTGGGCCAAGGCGATTTTCACGCCGCCCCTCCCAGCGCCCGCTGCATGGCGAGCCCAATCTCCGCCGGCGAGCGCGCCACCATCACCCCGGCCGCTTCCAAAGCCCGGATTTTGTCCGCCGCCGTTCCCCTGCCCTGACTGATGATGGCCCCGGCATGGCCCATGCGCTTGCCCGCGGGTGCCCCCACCCCGGCGATGTAGGCGGCCACGGGTTTGCTCACGTGGGCCTTGATGTACTCCGCGGCTTCCTCCTCCCGCGTGCCACCGATCTCCCCCACCAGGATGATGCCTTCCGTGGCCGGGTCCGCCTCGAAGAGGGCGAGGCAGTCGATGAAGTCCAGCCCCTTGATGGGATCGCCACCGATGCCCACGCAGGTGGTCTGTCCCAAGTTGAGCTGGGTGGTCTGGTAGACGGCCTCGTAGGTGAGGGTGCCGGACCGGGAGACGATGCCGATTTTGCCGGGTTTGTGGATGAAGCCGGGCATGATGCCGATCTTGCATTCGCCGGCGGTGATGATGCCCGGGCAATTGGGACCGATAAGCTGGGCACCATTGGCCCGCAGCGCTGCCTTGACGTTGAGCATGTCCAGCACGGGGATCCCCTCGGTGATGCAGACGATGAGTCGCACCCCCGCGTCGGCCGCCTCCATGATGGAATCGGCGGCGAAGGGGGAAGGCACATAGATCACGCTGGCATCGGCGCCGGTGGCCTCGACCGCTTCCCGCATGGTGTTGAACACCGGCAGCCCCAGGTGGGTCTGGCCCCCCTTGCCGGGGGTGACTCCACCCACCATGCGCGTGCCGTAGGCAATCGCCTGTTCGGAATGGAAGGTCCCCTGCTTGCCGGTGAAACCCTGACAGAGGACCTTGGTGTGCTTGTCAACGAGGATGCTCATGGGACTGGCGTAAAAAGCATCATTCTACCGGCTGACACTAACAATGGGGGTGACCGCGGCACAGGCTTCGAGATCCATCAGACACAGGGCAAGCAGCGCCCGCCAGTCCGGCAGCGCGATCCCGAAGCTGCGCGTAAGGCGCCCGTTGTCCAGCACCGAATAGGCCGGGCGGGGGGCCGGCAGCGGATACTGCGCGCTGGGGATGGGCTCCACCGGTGGCCGGCGGGCAAGGCCTGGCGCGGCCTCCACAATGGCTCGGGCAAACCCCCACCAGCTCGTCTGGCCGCCGGCGGTGAGGTGATAAAGGCCGCCCTTGTCCTCTAGCAGGGCGCGGATGCCACCGTGGGCATGGGCCTGGGCGATGATGGCGGCGGTGGCGGAGGCCACCGCCCGGCTCCAGGTGGGTGAACCGATCTGGTCCTCCACCACCCGCAGCCGGTCCTTCTCCCGCGCAAGCCTCAGGATGGTGAGGAGAAAGTTGTGGCCCCTAAGGCCGTACACCCAGCTCGTGCGCAGAATCAGATGGGGCACCTGCGCCGCCTCGATGGCCCGCTCGCCGGCGAGCTTCGATTCGCCATAGACATTGAGGGGCCGCGGCAGATCGATTTCCTGATAGGGCGCACCCTTCGCCCCGTCGAAGACGTAATCGGTGGAGTAGTGGATGAGGGCGGCCCCACAATGGCGCGCCTCCTCGGCCAGCACCCGGGGCGCCTCGGCGTTGATGGCATAGGCCCGCTCCCGCTCCTGCTGCGCCCGGTCCACGGCGGTGTAGGCGGCGGCGTTGACGATGAGGTCCGGCCCCAGATGGCGCACCGTCCGGCGGATCGCCTCGCCGTCGGCAAGATCGAGTTCCCGGCTGCCTAGGGCGGTGATGTGTCCCAGCGGGGCCAGGGCGCGGGCCAGCTCCCAGCCCACCTGGCCGTTGCGGCCGATGAGGAGAATGTTCACGGATACACCTCGGCCTGAGAAAGCGCCACCCCCTGCCGGTCTTTGGCCGACAGGAGCGGCGCGGAAGCCAGGGGCCAGGCGATGGCAAGGTCCGGATCGTCCCAGCGCAGACAACGCTCGTGTTCCGGCGCGTAGTAATCGGTGGTCTTGTAGAGCACTTCGGCGTCGGTCAGGGCGAGGAAACCATGGGCGAAGCCCGGCGGCACCCACAGCATGCGCTTGTTCTCCGCCGAAAGATGCACGCCCACCCAGCGGCCAAAGCGCGGCGAGGAACGGCGCAGATCCACCGCCACGTCGAACACCTCCCCCGCCACCACCCGGATGAGTTTGCCCTGGGGCCGCCGGATCTGGTAATGGAGACCGCGCAGGACGTTGCGGACGGAACGGGAATGGTTGTCCTGCACGAATTCCACATCGAGCCCGGTGGCGCTGGCAAACGCCCGCCGGTTGTAGCTTTCGAAAAAAAACCCGCGCTCATCGCTGAACACCGTCGGCGTGAGCAGCAACACTTCGGGCAGGATCGTCGCCTCCACCTTCACGCGGGTTACCTTCCTTTCGCCCAGACCATGGGCGTGATGATCGCGAAGGCGCTAGTCTACCGTCCGGCGGGAGCGATCTCCACTTCCGGCCGGATGTGGAAGCGCAGCTGGCCGTGGGCTTGGCGCAGGGCCTCTTCCGCGGCCGCCGGGGAGGAGGCGCGGGCGAAGAGGAAGCCGAGATAGGCCGCCCCCTCCGGCACCGGCAGGAGCAGCGTGCCGGGAGTCACGGCGATGTCGATCCCGGTCACCCCCGGCACCGCGCGAGCCTGCGCCACGCCGCTCACGCCTTCGTAGATGCCGCGGCGGGGGATGGGAATCATCATCACCCCGGCGCCGCCCTCCATCCGGGCGCGCGGCAGGCTTTCCCCCAGGGCGTGGCGGAGGATGAGCTCCTCCAGGCTCATCCCCAGACAATGGCGCAACACCCGCCCACACAAGCCGCCAATGGAACGGGGGGCGATCTCCAGCAGGAAGATGCCCTCGTCATTGACGCGCGTTTCCGCGTGCACCGGGCCGCTGACAAGCCCCGCCGCCCGGCAGGCGTGCTCCACCGTCTGCGCAATTTCCGTCTGCCTTGCTGGCGGCAGCCGGGAGGGCGTCACATAGAGGGTTTCCTCGAAATAGGGGCCATCGAGGGGATCGGGCTTGTCGAAGAGGGCCAGCACGGTGAGCCGCCCCCCATCGAGAAGGCCTTCCAGGGCGAACTCCGCGCCCGGGATGAAGGACTCCACCACAAGACCCAGGCTTGCCGCCTCGCGGTCGGCGCGGCGCTGGATGCGCCGTGCCCGCTCCACGGCGGCGACGAAGGCAGGCCCGTCATCGGCCCGGATCACAGCGCGGCTGCCCGACAGCCGGCGCGCCTTCACCACCAGAGGGAAGGGGGGGCGTGCCGGCCAGGTTTGCGGGTCCACCGTCTCTGGCAACCACGCAAACGCCGGATGGAGGAAACCCTCCCGCGCCAGGAGCTCGCGGAAGGCCAGCTTGTCCCGCAGCCGCGCCACCGCCGCCGGGGGGTTGCCCGGCAGCCCAAGCCTCTCCCGCAGGAGGGCGGCAAGCTCCACCCCGTGATCGTCCACCGCCAGCACGGCATCGATGCGCTGGCGAAGATGCGCCAACACAATTTCCACCGCCACCTTCGGCCGGTCGAAGGGCACGGCCAAGAGCGGCGTAAGCCCCCAGCGGGGCGCAAGCCGGGGACAATAGTCCGCCACGGGGATCACCTCCACCTCCAGACGGCGGGCGGCGGCGAGGAAATCCTCATTGCGGTAGCTTGCCACCGGCAACAGGAGCAGCACGCGTTTCATGGGTCAGAACAGGGCCTTGAGCTGCTGTTCGGTGGGCTCGGCACAGCAATACCAGGGCTCGGAAAGATGGGCCACAGGCTCGCCCAGATCCCGACCTGCCAGGCTTTCCGGCTCCCGCCCGAGGGCACGATGGGCAGCCTGCCAGACGGCTTCGAAAATGGCGCGGCGCGGCTGGCCGGCCCGCTCCCCTGCCGCGACCAGGGCCGAGACCTCCTGCTGGAGGTGATCCACACGCGGATCCTCATGCACCCAGGGGTAACCCAGCAGGCGGGGATCGAAGGCCTTAAGCCGCCTCCGGAAGCCCGGCAGTTCCAAAAGGCGCGAGCCCGCCGGCACCAGCAGGCGAATGGAAAGCTGCACTGGCGCCACCGCCTCCACCAGCCGCAGCGCCACCAGGGTGGCAAGCAGATCGAGATAGCCTTCCAGCGTGGTCCAGGGATGAAAGGCCACCCAAGTTGGGGCAAGGGGCAATCCGGCCTCGCGCATGAGGGCCACCGCCCGGAGGAAGTCGGCGCGGGTGTGGTTCTTCGCCAGATAACCCAGCACGGCATCGTCAAGGGATTCCACCGCGCTGATGACGAAAGTGCAGCCGGCGGCCGCAAGCTCCGGCAGCAGCGCGGCATGGCGCACCAGGTGTTCCACCTTGATGGTGGCATCGAAGCTTAAACCCGGAAAGCGCGCCTTCATCGCCCGCACCACCTTCAGGGCATGGCCGGGACCATTGAGGAAATCATGGTCGGTGAAGGAGATATGCTGCGCCCCCATGGCCACCTGCTGTTCGATGTCGGCCATCACCACCGGCAGGGGCACCGCCCGGAAGCGTCCCTCGTACACAGGCACCACCGGGCAATGGCGGCAGAGGTGTTTGCAACCGCGGGTGGTTTCCACGAAGCCCGCGACCCGCCGGCTGCCATCGGGGAGAACGAGCTGGGCGTAGCGGGAAAGGGGGGGCAGCCCCGAGCGGTCGGGGGGGAGAAATTCGATCCTTCCCGTGTGTACGCGCCCCACCGCCCCCCTGCTGCCGCCGCGCACCGCCTGCGCCCAACGCACGAGGTCCGGCTCCGACTCACCACCAAACACCGCCTCCACCCCCAACTCGCGAAGCAGTGCCTCGTTCACCGGCGCATAAAGACCGAAGGCGGCCAGCGCCGCAGCGGGCGCCCAGGCCCGCAGGCGGGGCAGAATCTCGAGCGCAAGCCGGGTGGCGGTGTGCATGCCCAGATGGATGGCCACGGCGCCGGCGCCCGCGAGCGCCTCGGGGGAAAGCTTCTCAAGGGCAAGGTCGAGGCAGATCACCTCCATGCCCGCCCGCTTGAACCAGGCGGAAGCCTCGGCGATGGCGAAAGACTGCCGACCCAGCTCGTAAGGGTTGATGAGTACGACACGGAATCCCCCGCCGGCGGGGGGGGCAGAGGCTGTACAGCAGGCAGGGGCAGGCAGATCGCGATGCATGGGACGCGGAACGGATGGGGAAAGGCATCTAGCCTACCGGGCGTCGCGTCGCCCTGCAATTAACAGCCCTTCCGCCACCAGGGAGAAGGCTGCTGCGGTCAGGGCCCCCTGGCCTCGGTGAGCGCCCGTAGGAAATCGAGATAGAGCGGTGCCGACCAGTCGCGGCCCCCTAAGGCAATGTAACGCAGGCGTCCTTCGGGATCGACGAGGAAGGTGGAAGGCAAACCCCGCGGTGCCCAACGCGCGGTGGTCTGCCCGTCGCGGTCCATGAGGGTATCCAGTTCCGGTGCCACGCTGGCAAGAAAGGCGAACACCTCGTCGTCCCCTTCCGCCGTGTTGACGAGGAGCACCGTCAGCTGCTGCCGCGGCAAGGTGCGCATCACGGAAACCAGGGTGGGCATTTCCCGCCGGCAGGGGCCGCACCAACTGGCCCAGAAATGCACCATCACCCAGCGGCCGCGCAGGCTCGCAAGATCGGTCACGCGCCCATCCATGTCGGCAAGCACCAGGGGCGGCGCGGGGCGGGGGGTGAGCCGCATCAGGCCGGGGGGCTCTGCGGCCAGCGCGACCTCACAGAGGAAGAGGACGAGGAGAAGGAAAACCCTCATGGCGCAGGACAGCTCAGGTTCTCTACCCGCAGCTCGATGGGCGATCCCTTGCCATCCTCGCCGGTGGGAAAAACGGCGATCAGGCGAAGCGGCTTTGCGGGGGGTTCCACGGTCACGTTGCCGCCCACCGGCTCCCCCGGCTGAAGGTCCCGGCTTTCCGGCAACTGGGTCCAGCCGAAGGTGGCGCGATGGGCAAGCGGCACCCCCGCCGCGGCAAAGGCGGCCTCCCAGTCGGCGCGGGCAATGCGCCGGACGGGGTGGCCGTCCATGGTCTCGAACCGCCAGCGGGCGGGCACAAGCCAGACCACCTCCTGCCGCGTGTTGGTGAGGCCCACGGTGAGGAAACAGGCGCGGCTGATGAGCGCCACCGTCTCCGGCGCAAACCCCCGGGCGGAATAGAAAGCGGCAAGCTGCTCCGGCGTGCGCACCGAGACGGAAAAGTTGAGGCCCGCCCCCTCCACCCGCTCCGCCTGCGCGCCCGCCGTGGCAAGCAGGGCCAAACCGAGCGCTATCCATCCCATGCGGCCGGCGCATCGCCACCCCCGCGCGCAAGCCCACCCACGGCGCACACCCGCCCCATTCAGGGAAAAACCACACCGCATGGCCGCATCTTAACGCAGAAACACCGCCCCAACAGCGCCCATCCTGGCGCGGAAACTGAAACCACGGAACCGCCCCCGCTCCCTGCTCCCTGACCACTGACCACTGCCCTGCCTTGCTAATCCCCGCGCCCTTGGCCTATGCTCTCGCCCATGCGCAAAGCATGAAGCAAGCGCCACCGGGAGGAGCCGCCGTGTCAGCCAAACATCCCATCGTCGCCATCACCGGTTCGGCGGGGGCGGGGACCACTACCGTTCGCCATGCTTTCACCGACATTTTCCGCCGCCAGGGCATCAACGCCGCCCTCGTGAAAGGCGATGCCTTCTTCCGTTTCGAAAAGCCGGAGATGGACCGCTTCATCGCCGAATCCACCGCGGCGGGCAAGCCGGTGAGCCTGTTCGGCCCGGAGTGCAATCTCTTCGACAAGCTGGAGGAGCTTTTCGCCACCTATTCCCGCTCGGGCACCGGCATGATCCGCCACTACGTCCGCGACGAGGACGACGCCCGGCGCTTTGGCCAGCCGGTGGGCACCTTCACCCCCTGGGAGCCTTTGCCCAAGGGCACCGATCTGCTTTTCTACGAAGGCATGCACGGGGGAGTGGCGGCCCACACCTGGACACGCCGCCGCGCAAGCCCCGCCCATCTCCCCACCGGCATGCCCGACCGACGCGGCAAGGGAGGCAATGGCGTCAACGCCGCCCAGTACGTGGACCTGCTCATCGGCATCGTGCCGGCGGTGAATCTGGAATGGATCCAGAAAATCCACCGCGACTGTTCCAAGGCCGGCTGCACCGTGGAGGAAGTCACCGCCACCATTCTGCGCCGCATGCGCGACTACGTGCATTTCATCGTCCCCCAGTTCGGCATCACCGACATCAACATCCAGCGCATGCCCCTGGTGGACACCTCCAACCCCTTCATCGCCCGTGATGTGCCCACCGCGGACGAGAGCATCCTCGTCATCCATTTCCGCGATCCCCATCTTTTCGATTTCCCCGACCTTTTGCGGCGCATCAGCGGTTCCTTCATGTCGCGCCCCAACACCATGGTGGTGCCGGGGGGCAAGTTGCGGCTTGCCCTGGAGGTAATCTGCTCGCCCCTCATCGAGGAACTCATCGCGGGACGGAAACGGCCCCGCCGACGGACATGAAGCGCCTCCTGCCGTGGTTGCTGCCTCTGGTTGCAGGGTGTTCCACCCTCGATTTGCCCAAGCTCTCCAACAAGGAGGTGCTGGCTGCGGCGGCGGTGGTGTATTACACCCACGACGGCTTCCGCTGGGAGGTGGAGGATCGCAGAATCGGGCCGGACCTCTATCGCATCACCGTGCGTCAGGGCAAACTCACCCGCAGCGGACAGGGGGAGGCGGAGCCCATCTTCCGCCGCCGGGCGGAGGAAATCGTCGCCACCCAGGGTTGCGCCGGCTACACCATCCTGGAGTACACCCAGGGCCTTGCCCATGATGCCCTCGGCGTGGCCCAGCGAGTCTCGGAAGGCGTGATCCGCTGCCATCGCCCCGCCGGCACCATCACCGGGGGGGAGACCTCATGAGTGCGCCCGAGCATGGCCTGACCCCCATCGATGGTCAGGAAGACCTGGGGCAGTACTATCTGGAATCCCGCACCGAGGTGGTGCAGATTCTGAAATGCCTCAACACCCGCGCCGAATCCCTGGCCGTCTATTTCGACCAGGGCCGCCATTTCATCCTCACCGCCCTGCTTGAGGTGCGTCCGGCGCAGGAGACCTTCGTCTTCGATGTGGGCAGCCAGGCGGAGATGAACGAACGCCTGCTCAAAAGTGACCGCCTCGTCTTCGTCGGCAGTCAGGACGGTATCCGGGTGCAATGGAGCACGGGGCCGGCGGCCAGGACCCAGTTCGGTGGCAGCCCCGCCTTCGTCGCCTGGCTGCCCGGCAGTGTCCTCCGCTTGCAGCGGCGGAACTTCTTCCGCGCCGTGGTGCCCCTCTCCATGGGCGCGCGGGCGCATCTGCCGGCGGTGGGAAGCGGCCGCGAGGGTCTGCGCATCCACGACATCAGCGTCGGCGGCGTGTGCGTGATCGCCAACGAGCAGCTCGCCCGGGCACAAATCCTGGACCGCTTCGAAGACTGCATCCTTGCTCTCGGCGAACCCCTCGGGGATCTGCGGGTGGCGGTGGAGGTGAGGCATGTCACCCCGGTGCATTTGCGCGGCGGCCGGGTGGAAGTCCACGTGGGACTCCGTTTTCTCGACCTTCCCGCGGCCGATCAGGCGCGCCTGCAACGTTTCCTGGTCAAGGTGGAACAGACCCGGCGCGCCCTGGTGCGGGAGTGAGGACGTGAGGCAGACTGCCGCGACCACCCCTTCAGCGGCTGCGTCGCTGGATGCGCGCCTGTCCCCCCTTTCCGCCGAATTCGCCGACCCTGAGCTGGAACGGCGCTACCGCGAGGCCTTCCACCCCGAACTGTGGACCGACTTTCGCGCCACCGTGGCGGTGGGCGCCTTTTTCTACTTCGCCTTTGCCCTTGCCGATTACACCTCCTTGGGGGATACGGCCACCTTCTGGCGGCTTTTCCTTCTGCGGGCATCCATCACCGCCACGGCCATCCTGATGGTCTTCTGGGCGGCGCGGCATCCCGTTTGGCTGAGCAGCGGCTATGTGCCCAGCTTCATCGAGCTGCTCGCCATCGCCGGCAATTTCGTCATTCTCCTCAGCCGACCGGCGGATCTCACCGCCCACGCCAGCGCCATGATCGTGATCCTGGTCGCGGTGTACGTGTTTGTCCCCAACCGTTTCCTGCCCGCCCTGGGCGTGGCGCTGGTGGGAACGCTCTCCTTCCTCGTCTATCTCTACGGCTGGGCCCAGCCCGACCGCACCACCACGCTGTCGCTTCTCGGGGTGCTGCTCCTCATCAACAGCTTCGGTGCCGTGGCCGCCTACCGGTTCAGCCAACTGCGGCGGCGGGAGTTCGCCGCCCTGGAGGCGCAACGCCTGGCCAATGAGACGCTTCTGGCGGAAATCGCGCGCCGGGAAAGCCTGGAAACCGCCCTCACCGTGGAAAAGATCGCCGCGGAACGGGCACGGGATCAGGCGGAAGCAGCGAGCCGCGCCAAGTCCCGTTTCCTCGCCGCGGCGAGCCACGACCTGCGCCAGCCCATGCACGCCTTAAGCCTCTTCGCCGCCACCCTCGTCGAACGCCTGCGCTACCCAGAGGTGCGCCACATCGCCGACCAGATGCAGGCTTCCATCATCGCTCTCACCAGCCTCTTTGACTCCCTCCTCGACATCTCCAAGCTGGACGCGGGGGCCGTGCAGCCGCGTATCGTCAGCTTCAGGCTGCAGGACCTCTTCGACAACGTGCGCCGCGATTTCACCGGCAAGGCCCACCACAAGGGCATCCGCTTCCAGGTGGCCAACACCAGCCTGGTGGTGCGCAGCGATCCGGTGCTGCTGGAGCGCATCGTGCGCAACCTGGCGGCCAATGCGGTGAACTACACGCAACAGGGGGGCGTGGTGATCGGCGCACGGCGAAGGGGCAAGCTGGTGCGCATCGAAGTGTGGGACAGTGGGCCCGGCATCCCCCGCGAAGAGCAGCAGCGGGTGTTCGAGGAGTTCTATCAGATCGCCAATCCCGAGCGGGACCGCAGCAAGGGGCTGGGGCTGGGTCTGGCCATCGTCAAACGGCTGGCGGAGCTGCTCCACCATCCCATCGAAGTGCGCTCGGAGCCCGGCGTGGGTTCCTGTTTCGCCGTCACCGTGCCGCGGGGGGTGCTGCGGCAAAGCAGCGCGCCGGAAGAAACGGCGGCCGTCTTCGATGCCCTGCGCGCTACCGGCGAACGCACCGTGGTATTGATCGAGGATGAACGCATCATCCGCGAAGCGACGCAGACGCTGCTTTCCGACTGGGGCTGCAAGGTCATCGCCAGCGCCAGCGCCGAGGAAGCGGTGAGCCAGCTGAGCCAACTGGGCCGCGCCCCGGACCTCATCATCGCCGACTACCGGCTGGCCGGCGGCCGCACCGGCATCGATGCCATCCGCACCATCCAGGAGGCGGTGGGCACGAACACACCGGCGGTGCTCATCACCGGCGATGCTGCCGCCGAACACCTGAAACAGGCACGGGAACACGGCTACCCGGTTCTGCACAAACCGGTGCCGCCGGCCAAGCTGCGCGCCCTGGTGGCCAGCATCCAGCCCCGCGCCGAAGCGACGGGTTGAGCTCAGACCTGCGGGTGCGCCCGCTCCAGCCGGGAATGCAGCCGGTTCAAGGCGTGAATGTAGGCCTTGGCGGAAGCGACCACGATGTCGGTGTCCGCCCCCTGGCCGTTGACGATGCGCCCGCCCCGGGTGAGGCGCACCGTCACCTCGCCCTGGGCATCGGTGCCGCTGGTGATGTTGTTCACCGAATAGAGGAGCAGCTCGGCTCCGCTGTTCACCACCGCCTCGATGGCCTTGAAGGAGGCATCCACCGGACCGCTGCCATCGGCCTCCGCGGCCTTCTCCACGCCGTGTTCGGCGATGACGACGCGGGCATGGGGAATCTCCCCCGTCTCCGAGCACACGCGCAGGGAGACCAGACGGTAAATCTCGCTTTCCAGCAACTGTGCCTCGTCGCTCACCAGGGCGTGCAGGTCCTCGTCGAAGATTTCGTGCTTCTTGTCCGCGAGCTCCTTGAAGCGGGCAAAGGCGGCGTTGAGCGCCTCCTCGGAGGGCAGTTCGATGCCCAATTCCTTGAGGCGCGTGCGGAAGGCATTGCGCCCGGAATGCTTGCCCAGCACCATGCGGTTGGCCGTCCAGCCCACATCTTCAGCGCGCATGATCTCGTAGGTCTGGCGGTGTTTGAGCACACCATCCTGATGGATGCCGGATTCGTGGGCGAAGGCATTGGCACCGACGATGGCCTTGTTGGGCTGCACGGCGAAACCGGTGATGGACGCCACCAGGCGTGAGGCGGGCACGATCTGCGTGGTGTCGATGGTGGTGTCGCAGGGGAAGACGTCCTGCCGCGTGCGCACCGCCATGACGATCTCCTCCAGCGCGGCGTTGCCGGCCCGCTCACCGAGACCGTTGATGGTGCATTCCACCTGACGCGCCCCATTGAGCACGGCGGCCAGGGAATTGGCCACCGCCAGCCCCAAATCGTTGTGGCAGTGCACGGAGAAGACCGCCTTGTCGGAATTGGGCACGCGCTCCCGCAACTGGCGGATGAGCTCCCCGAACTGGTGCGGGAGGTTGTAGCCGACGGTATCCGGGATGTTGATGGTGGTGGCCCCGGCGTCGATCACCGCCTCGATCACCCGGCAGAGGAAATCGAGCTCCGAACGGCCCGCATCCTCCGGCGAGAACTCCACGTTGTCCGTCCACTTGCGCGCCCAGTGCACCGCCTTCACCGCCTGCTCCAACACCTGCTCCGGCGTCATGCGCAGCTTCTTCTCCATGTGGATGGGGCTGGTGGCGATGAAGGTGTGGATGCGGCCGGAGACGGCGCCGCGGATCGCCTCACCGGCACGGTCGATGTCCCGCTCCAGGGCGCGGGCCAGCGCACACACCGTGCTGTCGCGGATGACATCGGCTACCGCCTTCACCGCCTCGAAATCCCCATTGGAGGCGGCGGGGAAACCGGCTTCGATGACATCCACCCGCATGCGCTCCAACTGGCGCGCGATGCGGACTTTCTCCTCCCGGGTCATGGAGGCACCGGGACTCTGCTCGCCATCCCGCAGGGTGGTGTCGAAAATGATCAACTTTTCCTTGGCCATGGTGGGCTCCCGCAACAGGGCATGCCGAGGCATACCAAAAAACTCAATGAAACCGGCAGTTTAGCCGATTGGACCGAAAACCGCGAAGGGGGTGGAAAAGAAGCTTTCAGCGCCCGGGGCGCAGCAGCAGGCTGGCCAGGAGGACGTTGGCCAGGAAGGAGACGAACCGGTGACGATGAGCGTTGGACATGCTTGGAATATAACGGCTTCCCCCGCCCCCTGCAAGATGGCCGGCTCCACGGGTGGGGGTGGAAACGCTTCCCGCGGTTTTTGGGTTAATCTACGCCAAAACGTCGGGGGAGAACGTCATGGCAAATCTTGTCGGGTGGCTTGGCAGCGTCGTGGGCGTAATCGGAGTGGCGGTGTGCCTGGTGGCGGGGCTTGCCCGCCTCACCGGGCATTTCACTTTGGGCGGTTTCGAGGCGATGACCCTCTTCAACGCCGGGGTGGGGCTGATGGTGGCGGGCTGCCTTGGCCGCCTCCATGCCCGCTGACGGCGGAAAGTTGCCCCTCCTTCAGCGGGCACCGGGGATGCCGGGCCGCCCGCGGCGCCGGATCAGGTCCGCCACGGCCAGCACGTAGCCGGACAGGGCATAGCCGACGAAAAAGAGAAACAGCACCTGCGCCGTCTTGTACACCAGCAGCGCAAACCCCAGCACGATGAGGAGCAGGGCGACGAAGGGGATGCTTTTGCGCATGTTGATCTCCTTGAAGCTGTAGTAGCGCAGGTTGGAGACCATGCTGAGGCCGGCGAAGACCGTGAGCGCCCAGGCCCCCCAGGCGACGCTGCGGCCGGGGATGCCGTAATCCGTCATCACCCACACCAGCCCCGCCGCTAGGGCTGCCGCGGAAGGGCTGGGCAGGCCCTGGAACCAGCGTTTGTCGGCCACGTCCAGCTTGGTGTTGAAGCGGGCCAGACGCAACGCCGCGCCCACACAGAAAATGAAGGCGGCAATCCACCCCAGCTTGCCCAGGTCCTTGAGCGCCCAGACATAGATCACCAGCGCCGGCGCCACACCGAAGGAGACCATGTCGGACAGGCTGTCGTACTCGGCGCCAAAGGGGCTTTGGGTCTTAGTGAGACGCGCCACCCGGCCATCGAGGCCGTCGAGGATCATGGCGACGAAAATCGCCACCGCCGCATGTTCGAACCGGCCATTCATGGCCTGCACGATGGCATAGAACCCGGCAAAGAGCGCCGACGTGGTGAACAAGTTGGGCAGGAGGAAAATGCCCTTGCGGCGCAGCGTGGGATCGATCCAGGGACGGCGTTCCGGCATGACGGTAAGCCCACTCAACTCAATTTTGCCCTCGGCAGGCCCATCGCTGCTTTCCCTCAGGCGGGCAGCCGGGCGAGCACCGTCCGCCCGGCATAGACCTTCTCCCCCAGACTGACCTCGGGGGTGCTGTCTGGGGGCAGATAGACATCCAGCCGGGAGCCGAAGCGGATGAACCCGTAACGCTGCCCGGCTTGCAGGTGATCGCCAGCCTTGGCATAGCAGAGGATGCGGCGGGCGATGAGACCAGCCACCTGCACCACGGTCACCGGCTGCCCGCTATCGGTGGTGATCAGCACGGCGTTGCGTTCGTTTTCCCGGGATGCCTTGCTGAGCGCAGCATTGACGAAAGCGCCGGGAAAGTAGTTCACCGCCTCCACCCGGCCGCTCACCGGACTGCGCTGGGAATGGGCATTGAAGACGTTCATGAACACACTCAGCTTGAGGGCCGGCAACTGGCGGTAGGGGTCCAGGGTTTTTTCCACCACGATCACCCGGCCATCCGCCGGCGACAGCACGACGTCGGGCCCGGTTGCCAGGGGGATGCGCGGCGGATCGCGGAAGAACTGCAAAACGAAGACCGCCCACAACCAGAAGGGGAACGCCGCCCAGCGGCCGGCGAGCGCATGGACGAGGAGGGCGAGGAGCAGGGAGGCGGCGAGAATCGGCCAGCCCTCGCGGGCGATGATGGGGTGGGGGTAACGCATGCCGCAAACGGTGCAGGGCGCGCGCCCTGCATCCGGCCTCAGTTCCTGGAGGTGTCCACCAGCTTGTTCTTGGCGATCCAGGGCATCATGGCGCGCAGCCGGGCGCCCACCGTCTCGATGGGGTGTTCGGCGATGAGGCGGCGGCTGGCCGTCATCTCGGGATAGCCCATGCGGCCTTCCAGGATGAACTGCTTGGCGTAGCTGCCATTCTGGATGTTGGCCAGCGCCTCCCGCATGGCCTGCCGCGAATGCTCGTTGATGACCCGCGGGCCGGTCACGTATTCGCCGTATTCGGCGTTGTTGGAGATGGAGTAGTTCATGTTGGCAATGCCGCCCTCGTACATGAGATCGACGATGAGCTTCAATTCGTGCAGGCACTCGAAGTAGGCCATCTCGGGCGCATAACCGGCCTCCACCAGCGTCTCGAAACCTGCCTTCACCAGCTCCACCACGCCACCACAGAGCACCGCCTGTTCGCCGAAGAGATCGGTCTCGCACTCTTCGCGGAAGGTGGTCTCGATGACCCCCCCGCGGGTGCCGCCATTGGCCGCCGCATAGGACAGGGCGATGTCCCGCGCCTTTTTGGAAACGTCCTGGTGGACGGCAATGAGGGAGGGCACACCCCCGCCCTGGGTATATGTGGAGCGCACCAGATGCCCCGGTCCCTTGGGCGCGATCATGATCACGTCCAGGTCCTCACGGGGCTTGATCTGCCCGTAATGGATGTTGAAACCATGGGCAAAGGCGAGTGCCGCACCCTTCTTGATGTTGGGTTCGATCTCGTTGGTATAGACGGCGGGCTGCTGCTCGTCCGGCACCAGCACCATCACCACGTCGGCATCCTTCACCGCGGCGCCCACTTCCTTCACGGTGAGGCCCGCCTTCTTCGCCTTCTCCCAGGAAGCGCCTCCCTTGCGCAGCCCCACCGTCACCTTCACCCCGGAATCCTGCAGATTCAGCGCATGGGCATGCCCCTGGGAACCGTAGCCGATGATGGCCACCTTCTTTTTGCGGATGATGGAGAGGTCGGCGTCCTTGTCGTAATACACTTTCATTTCGTCTTCCTTTTCATGAGCAACCATCGGGACACAGAGACACAGGCCCACCCTGCGCCTTTGTGGTGAAACCAGAGGTCATGCCCGCGGCGGCAGGACCCCTCAAACCCTCAACACGCGCGCCCCGCGGCCGATGCCACAGGCACCGGTGCGCACGGTTTCCAGGATCTGCGCCGGATCCAGCGCTTCCAGGAAAGCATCGAGCTTGCTGCCATTGCCGGTCAGCTCGATGGTGTAGGTGTTGTCGGCAACGTCGATGATCCGGCCGCGGAAAATGTCGGACATGCGTTTCATCTCCTCACGCGCCTCGCCCTCGGCCTTCACCTTGACCAGCATCAGCTCGCGCTCGATGTGGGCACCCTCGTTGAGGTCGAGCACCTTGATCACGTCGATGAGCTTGTTGAGCTGCTTGATGATCTGTTCGATCACCTCCTCCGAGCCGCTGGTGACGATGGTCATGCGCGACAGCGAGGCGTCCTCCGTGGGCGCCACGGTGAGGGACTCGATGTTATAACCCCGGGCGGAGAAAAGCCCCGCCACCCGCGACAGGGCACCCGCTTCGTTCTCGATGAGGATGGAAATGATGTGGCGCATGTTCTTTCTTCACAAGTCTTCGGCCAGGATCATCTCGGACAGTCCCTTGCCGCCCGGCACCATGGGATAGACGTTCTCCGTCTGATCGGTCACGAAATCCAGGAACACCAGTTGGTCCTTGAGCTTGAAGGCCTCCCGCAGCGCCCCTTCCACGTCGGCGGGTTTTTCGATGCGCATCCCCACGTGCCCGTATGCCTCGGCCAGTTTGACGAAATCGGGCAGGGCATCCATGTAGGATTCGGAATAACGGTTGCCGTGGAAGAACTCCTGCCACTGGCGCACCATGCCCATGTAGCGGTTGTTGAGGTTGATGATCTTGATCGGCAGATGGTACTGCTTGCAGGTGGACAGTTCCTGGATATTCATCTGGATGCTCGCCTCCCCGGTGATGCAGGCCACGGTGGCGCGCGGGAAGGCAAGCTTCACCCCCATGGCCGCGGGCAGGCCGAAGCCCATGGTGCCGAGCCCCCCAGAATTGATCCAGCGCCGCGGCTTGTCGAATTTGTAGTATTGCGCCGCCCACATCTGATGCTGCCCCACATCCGAGGTGATGTAGGCATCCCCCTTGGTGACCTCCCACAGTTTCTCGATGACGAACTGGGGCTTGATGATCTTGGAAGTGCGATCGTACTTGAGGCAGTTCTTCGCCCGCCAAAGCTCGATCTGGGCCCACCACGTCTTCAGCGCGGCGGGATCGATGCGCTCCTTGGAGGTTTGCACCAGCTTGAGGATTTCCTCGAGGACGTTGCCCACATCGCCGACAATGGGCACATCCACCCGCACGCGTTTGGAAATCGAGGAGGGATCGACGTCGATGTGGATGATCTGCCGCTTTTCCTGGTAGAAGTGCTCGGGATTGCCGATCACCCGATCATCGAAGCGGGCGCCCACGGCAAGCAACACATCGCAGTGCTGCATGGCCATGTTGGCCTCGTAGGTACCATGCATGCCCAGCATGCCCAGAAACTGGGGATCGGTGGCGGGAAAGCCACCCAAGCCCATGAGGGTGCCGGTGCAGGGCACCCCCAGCGTCTTCACCAAACGGGTGAGACGGTCCGCCGCATTGGCGAGAATGACGCCTCCGCCAAAATAGACATAGGGCCGTTTGGCGGACAAAAGAAGTTGCACCGCCTTCTTGATCTGCATTGGATGGCCGCGCAGCACCGGGTTGTACGAACGCAGGCTGATTTTTTTCGGGTAGTCGAATTCGGCTTTCTGGATGGTGACGTCCTTGGGCACGTCCACCACCACCGGCCCCGGCCGCCCGGTGGATGCGATGTGGAAGGCCTTTTTCAGCGTGAGGGCAAGCTCGCGGACGTCCTTCACCAGGAAGTTGTGCTTCACACAGGGACGGGTGATGCCCACCATGTCCACCTCCTGGAAGGCATCCATGCCGATGGCGGCGGTGGGCACCTGGCCGCTGATGACCACCAGGGGGATGGAGTCCATGTAGGCGGTGGCGATACCGGTCACCGCGTTGGTGGCGCCGGGCCCGCTGGTGACCAGGGCTACGCCCACCTTGCCGGAAGCCCGCGCGAAACCGTCGGCGGCATGCACCGCCGCCTGCTCATGGCGCACGAGGACGTGCTTGATCTTGTTCTGCTTGAAAATCTCGTCGTAGATGTACAGCACCGCGCCGCCCGGATAACCGAAGACGTATTCCACGCCCTCCTCCTGCAGGCAGCGCACGACGATCTCGGCGCCCGTCAGCTCCATGATGCCCGTCAGCTCCAAAGGTGATTGCCAGAGGTGATGCCCCGCATCCCGCCGGGTGTGGGGATTTTGGAAAAAGAACTTGGAACACTAACGTTTGGCTGCATTCCGGTCAAGGGGAAGGCGGAAAAACAGGGCTTTGGCGCCGGCCCACGGCACCCCTTCGCCCCAGCGCCCTGGCCGCCGCCCCGTTATAAGGAAGCCAAGGGGCATCGCCAGCCGGCTTGGGAAAGGCGGCGCGCTTTCGCGCTAAAATGAGGGGTGGATTCAATCTCGAAGTGCAACGCGGCTGTATGATTGCATAAATACCTGATGAGGTGTTTTCCAGTTCAGGCG